>JAIKZM010000100.1 GCA_024682215.1 Saccharofermentans sp.
CGAATATGCCAGACGGAATGCGTCATCAGCATATGTATCGAACAGTCTCAACACAGCTTCATTGTTCATTTAGCCTAACCTTCCTTTTCGTGATTTTTGAGATCTCACCTATAAGACGAATGAGGTCATACGATTTCACACTTTTTTTTCGAAAATTTTTTCGCGCCGCCGGGACAAGGGACCGGCCTCAACGAATGATACCCGAAAGCTTTAGATCCGTCTAATCAGAGCCTTCACTTTTTGTGTCACTTTTTCAGCTGATTTCCTGACACTTTTCAGCAAATCAGCATCAAATTGGCATTTCGTGTCAGTAAATTGACTGTTTCCCTGACACTTTTCGTGACAGGGTTAGCCGGATAAGGTCAAGTTGTTTTCGCGTCACATTTAGTGAGCATCCGACACTTCAAGGTATTCCTTCACTTGCAGCAGTGTATTTATATTGGTTTCAGTATATGGCACGAAAATGATCCCCGTGTGGCCGTCCTCGCCATACATGAACAGGCGGTGGGCACAGCCAAACCCGTTCAACACTTCATCAAAGTGGAACGTCATCCTGCGCAGCACGTCCTTTGAGTTAGTCAGGAGTGCCAGCTTGGGCAGCCTTTTTAATGCGTTATTATTCCCGAAAAGAAGATAACCGTACCTTTTATCTTTCTTATAGCCTTTGGGGAAGACCATCTTCCTCATGCCCCAGTAAGCGATGCTGCTCTTGTAGAAGTGGAGAAGTCCGCAGTCCGTGATTATGCCTTTGTAACTGTAGCTGCGCTCAGGGAGCCCGTAATCAAACCTCATCATGGGATCGACACATAAAAGGGCTTCGGCTACCGCAAGGACAGCTCCTGATGAATGTCCCGCAATATAAAGCTGTCCAGGATCGCCTTCATATTCAGAGGCGTGCTCCAGGACATACCTGACGGCACTGTCGATGTCATCTGTCTGATCAAAGACCGTCCATTCGGGGTAAGCGATCCTGACGTTGAGGTCGAAGACGGCAAACCCGAGGGAGGCCATGTAGCTGCCGAACATCCGGTTCATCGCTTTGTCTTCGGAGATAAAGCCTCCGCCGTGAATATCAATGAGAATGGGCTTCTTTGTGCCGTCTTTGCGGACATAGGCATCGAATGTATGGCCGAAAAGCCCGTCTTTTATATAAGGAATATCCTTTATCTCGGTAATGTTTTCGGGCAGACGGGACGGATCGATCTTTGCGAGATCGACTTTAAGTGCCTTTTCGCCTGACTTTTTCATAATCCAATTGATCATAAGGAGATTATACATTGTTGAGAATTTTAATGTTCGGTTAATGTTTCACGATCATGCAATTAACACTCGGGGATTATCATCTCACTATCAAAGCAGGCGCAAGGACGCCAAAGGAAAGAAGGAGATGAACTAATGAACACGATTCTTAAAGTAAACGGATTGACCCGCAAATACGGATCAAAGACCGCACTTAACAATGTTACATTTTCAGTCGAAAAAGGCAGGATCTATGGCTTCATCGGCGAAAACGGCGCGGGCAAGACCACAGCCATCAGGGCTATCACCGGCTTGTCAGAGGTACCGGAAGGAACACTTGAGCTTTTCGGGGCAAGCGACAGGAAGAGCATCCTTAAAGCCAGAAAGAAGATGGGATATCTTGTCGAGCATCCGATCCTTTCGATGAACGAGACCGCCCAGACAAATCTCAGGATGCAGCAGATCCTTTACGGCCATAAAGACGAGGCCAAGATAAAGAAGACCTTAGAGCGCGTCGGTCTCGGCGATGTCGGCAGAAAGAAGGTCAAGAACTTCTCATTGGGAATGAAGCAGAGGCTCGGTATCGCGATGGCCGTCATCAACGATCCGGAGATCCTGATCCTCGATGAACCCGTAAACGGCCTTGACCCGATGGGCATGGTAGCCGTAAGAGAACTCCTGAAGTCGCTCTGCAACGAAGACGGCATCACGATCGTTATTTCGAGCCACATCCTTGCAGAACTCTACCAGTTGGTTACAGATTACATCATTATCTCCCACGGCGAGATCATCGAGCAGATATCCAAAGAGGAACTCGACAAGAAGTGCACGTCATACATCCTGATCGAGACAGAACAGCCGCAAAAGGCCCTGGAGGTACTTGAGAGCTGCGGCCTCAGGGATGTCGAGATCGACGGTGACACCATCAAGATCCACGACAACGTCGAAGAAAAGCAGGTGGCAATGATAATGTTCAATGCGAGCATAATACTCACACAGCTGACAAGATACGAAAAGTCACTTGAAGACCACTACATCGAACTTTTAGGGAGGAATTAACATGAACCTTTATAAATGGGAAATGAAGCAGATGTTCAGAACTAAGGTGTTCTGGTTCATCGGAGGCGCATTTATTTTTCTTATGTATTTGCTTCACAGCGAGGACCTCATCAAAGGCGGCGTCGGAGGGTATGAACTGTTCTTGAACCTGTGCAGGGATTTCAGATCGGCATCACTGTTCTTCACCGGAATATTCGCAGGCCTTCATATAACAGGTGCGTTTGATGACAGAAGGATGCAGGCTGCGGTCATGGCTGGCAACAGGAGGGCGAAAGTGCTCTTAACCAAATTTGCATCATTTGCATCTGCGATCGCTCTCTATTTTGCAACATCCGTACTGCTCCCGGCAACCATCGGATTTATAAGATTCGGAACAGTCTGTGAGGACGGTTCGTTCCTCAGGAACGTGGTAGCAAGAGCACCTCTCTACTTACTCACAGAGATCGCTGTATGTTCAATTTGCTTCATCATCTCGATGCTCTGCAAAAAGCCCGGCATCGCAGTCATCGTCAACATGGTAACAACGCTCACTGCAAGCCTTGCAGTTCAGTTCATTGCACTTAAGCCCTGGGGAGAAAATGTGCTTCAGTATCTGCCTCACGGACAGAATGCGATCGTTTTCTCTGACATGAGCAATAAGAACTGCGTTCTCGCTCTCGGTGTCTGCATTGCTTTTATTGCCCTTGTCATTATGGGAAGCTATGCAAAGTTCAGAAAAGAGGAACTGAAATAAGAGTATAATAGGATCAATATTTTAAACGGGGGCCTGTTTATGCCTAACATCCTTATAGCAGATGACGAGAAAGAGATAATAAGACTTCTCAAGATCTATCTGAACGACTATAACGTGCTTGAGGCAAATGACGGGCAGCAGGCCCTCGCGATCCTTAATTCACAACAGGTTGACCTAGCCGTCGTGGATATCATGATGCCGAAGGTCGACGGATATCAGGTTATTACCAAGATCCGCGAAAAGAGCAGTTACATTCCGGTGATAATAATCTCCGCGAAAGTAACGCTCTCTGACCGGATCTTAGGCATGGATATAGGCGCCGACGATTACATAACCAAGCCGTTTGAGCCCCTTGAGGTACAGGCAAAGGTCAGGGCGCAGTTAAGACGACTTTCGGCTTCGGATGCTGTTGCAAAGACGGAGACTGTCACGGTAGGCGGCGTCACACTCAACATTTCTGAATGCACGGTCACAAAAGACGGTGAGACCATCGAGCTCACTAAGAATGAATTCAAGGTCCTTGAACTCTTAATGGGCAATCCCAGAAGGGTCTTTACCAAAGAGCAGATCTATGAATCCGCATGGTACGATGCAGACAGCGTCGATGACAACACGATAAGGGTCATAATAAGCCGCCTTAGAGACAAGGTCGGAGCAGAGCACATCAAGACGATAAGGGGATTGGGCTACCGCTATGAAGAGTAAGAACGGTATGGCGAGACTTCGAAAAAAGATAGTGATCACTTTTATCTGGGTCACTCTTTTATGCGGTACCATAACTGAGATCCTTGATCTTATCTTTGCATCGCTCCAGCCCCTGCTTTCAGGTGATGAAAGGCTCCTCATTGCTTCTTTGCCCGTAGTTATCCTTTTTAACTTCCTTGCCTATGTGTCATGCGGCCTGATCTTTTACATTGTCGTCAGGAGTGCCATCCGCAAGGAGAGCGAGCGCCAGGTAAAAGAGAATAACCTGATGTATGCTGCGGTCGCACATGACCTCAAGACTCCACTGACTTCGATCCAGGGCTTCGCAAAAGCACTCGAAGACGGTAAGGTCCCCGAAGAAGAGAAGAAGGAGATTTCAGGCATAATCGCAAAGAAGAGCGAACGCATGAATGAACTTGTAGATCTTCTTTTTGAGTATTCTCAGCTCGGAACAGCAGAATATAAGCCCAATCTTTCTGATTTTGACATAGCCGGGCTCATGCGCGGCATAATCGCCGAGAATTACAGTGATCTTGAAGATCACAAGATAGATGTCGATGTTCACATACCCGATACTCCCGTGACCGTAAATGCCGATAAACGCGACATTACAAGAGCGCTTTCAAACCTTGTGATCAACACTTATAAGCATAATCCCGACGGGATTACATTTTACGTACGGATGGAGAAAACAGGTGATAAGTGCGAGATCATCCTGGCC
>JAIKZM010000118.1 GCA_024682215.1 Saccharofermentans sp.
GGTTTTGCAAGCGTAAACTGGAAACTGATCGCAATAGTTACAGTTTCTGCCGTAGTCATTTCCGCAGTTCTTCTTATAATCTCCAAGCTTACAAAGAAGCCTGCTGCCAAAGCAGCGTGATCTCAGTTTGCGGTTGTTTTGAAAGATTAACCGTAATTTAATACAATTCACTTACCCTCTTGGTATAATGATTAAAAGGTCAAAACCTTTTGCACACTTCAAAACGGAAGGGAGTGATTCTATGAAGATCACAACACAGGGCAACGGAATTAAGATCGGACCCAGGCTCGAGGACAAGATCGCCTCAAAGATGGCAAAGTTCGACAAGTATTTCGGTGACGAAGGAACCCTTAATGTACGCATCAGACCTGAGGGAGCTAAGATGGTAATCGAGATCACCATGAAGCTCGACGGTAAGATCTACAGAGCCGAGGCACGCGATGAAGACATTCTGACTGGTGTCGACAAGACAGTCGACAAGCTCGAATCCCAGATCAGAAGGCAGAAGACAAAGTTCCTTAAGAAAAAGAAGGATTATCCCGGAATCGTTAATTACCTTGAAGATGACGGCGGCGCGGATTTCGATTTCGAAGACGAACAGGATGATAAGATCACCAAGCGCAAGCAGTTCGCTCTCCGCCCGATGACAACCGAGGATGCCATTCTGCAGCTTGAGATGCTCGGCCACGATTTCTATGTATATCTCGACAGCGATACCAACTCGGTATGCGTTATCTATAAGAGAAACGACGGCGGATACGGATTGCTCGAGCCGGAGTACTGATCACTAAGTGAACTTTCAGGGGCCGCCTTGTGCGGCCCCTTTTTATATTGCCTTAAATCGCTTCCGGTTATGTCTCCCTTACTTATTATTTGATATAATTCGTATGATTTATTTGAAGAGGGCAGTTATGACACTTAAAGATTTGACACCGGGCATGTCGGCCGTTATAGAAAAAGTCGGAGGGGAAGGTGCATTAAGGCAGCATTTTCTTGACATGGGCGTTATCCCGGGCGAAGAGATCACCTTGATCAAATTCGCGCCGATGGGTGACCCCATGGAACTCATGATCCACGGATATGAGCTTACTTTGAGGCTCGCTGATGCCGCGCAGATCGATATAACCGACGTTCACAAAAAGGAGCAGGAAGCTTCGAAGCCCCAGCCCAAAAAGGCTTCAAAACCCAAGGAACATCTGCACCCGAGGATCGGTGAGGTTTATACCGGACACGATTATCAGGAAGAGCATTCAGCGGGACCGGTCAATACCGGCAAACTTGTTTTCGCGCTCGTCGGAAACCAGAACTGCGGAAAGACAACGCTTTTCAATCAGCTGACAGGTGCAAACCAGCACGTCGGCAATTTCCCCGGCGTTACGGTAGACCGTAAGAGCGGTTCGATCAGGAACCATCCTGATACCGAAGTAGTCGATCTGCCGGGAATCTATTCGCTGTCTCCTTATACAAGTGAGGAGATCGTCTCGAGACAGTTCATACTCGAGGAAAAACCTACTGCGATAATCAACATAATCGATGCCACAAATATCGAGCGCAATCTTTATTTGACGCTGCAGCTTATGGGACTGGGGATCCCCATGGTCCTTGCGGTCAACATGATGGATGAGTTGCGCGGAAACGGCGGTTCTGTCAGGATCAACGAAATGGAGGAACTCCTTCAGATCCCGGTGGTTCCGATCTCGGCAGCCAAGAACGAAGGTATCGAAGAACTCGTACATCATGCGATACACGTCGCTGCATATAACGAAAAGCCCGGCAGGGTGGATTTCTGCGACAGCAGCGCAGGCGGCGGTGCCGTTCACAGAGCGATACACGGCGTGATGCACCTTATCGAGGATCACTGTGAGAGAGCAGGCATTCCCGTAAGGTTTGCCGCGAGCAAGCTCATCGAAGGCGATGGACTTGTCGAAAAGTCTCTGGAGCTTGATGAAAACGAGCTTGACATGCTAGGTCACATCGTTGACCAGATGGAGAAGGAGAGAGGCCTTGACCGTGCCGCTGCAATTGCCGACATGCGTTTCGGCTTCATAAGCAGGTTCTGTGAAGAGACTGTGGTCAAGCCCCATGAGAGCCGTGAGCACGAGCGCTCGAGAAAGATAGACAGGATCCTTACGGGTAAGTTTACGGCTATCCCGCTGTTCATCGTGATCATGGGAAGCGTGTTCCTGCTGACGTTCAACGTCATCGGTTCGTTCCTGCAGGATCTTCTGGAAAACGGAATAGGATATGTAACAGGAAAACTAGATGCTTTCCTAACCGCGGCAAACGTGTCTGCGCCCGTTCATTCGCTTGTCATAGATGCCATTTTCAACGGCGTCGGAACGGTCATATCATTCGTACCGATCATCGTCGTAATGTTCTTCTTCCTGTCGATACTTGAAGACAGCGGCTATATGGCGCGCGTTGCATTTGTCATGGATAAGCTCCTCCGCAAGATCGGCCTTTCCGGACGGAGCATCGTTCCGCTCCTTATCGGATTCGGCTGCTCGGTTCCTGCAGCGATGTCTACGAGAACACTGCCTTCAACGAGAGACCGCCGAATGACGACATTGCTTATCCCGTTCATGAGCTGTTCTGCGAAGACACCCATTTATGCTTTCATCTGCGCCGCATTCTTCCCGAAGTATGCGGGCCTTGTCATGACAGGTCTATATTTCCTCGGAATACTGATCGCCATACTGGTTGCATTCGTTTCCAAGAACACGGTATTCAAAGGCGAGGCGGTCCCTTTCGTCATGGAGCTTCCGAACTACAGGATGCCAGGCGTCAAGAACGTTGCAAGACTAATGTGGGATAAGGCGAAAGACTTCCTTTCAAGGGCTTTCACCGTCATCTTCATAGGAACGATAATCGTATGGTTCCTCAAGACTTTCGATTTCAGGTTCAACATGGTAACTGATTCCGGCGAGAGCATTCTTGCGGGGATCGCAGGTGCGCTGGCTCCTGTTTTCGCACCTGTCGGACTTGGCGACTGGAGGATAGTGACTTCGCTAATTGCAGGGTTCCTTGCAAAGGAAAGCATCGTATCAATGCTTTCCGTGCTCTACGGCAGCATAGAAAACCTGACAGCGTCGCTTTCTGGCGTGAACGCGATGGCTCTTTTGGTGTTCTGCCTGCTCTACACACCGTGTGTAGCTGCGGTTGCGGCGGTAAAACGTGAGCGCGGATGGAAATTCGCGATCGCGACCGTGATCTTTCAGTGTTTTATCGCATGGCTGGCGGCACTCCTGGTGCATCTGACCGGCATGCTGTTTATATAGTGACTGCTTAGGAAGGCCTAAATGACAAAGATCGAGATAATGCCGGAAGAAACGGAATTAAAGGGATTTCTTGCAAAGATCCCTAATTTTGTGCGTTACGCGATCATCGGCAGGAACAAGACCGTACGTTTTTTTACGGTTTTCGGCCAGTTCCTGAAAGAAGTCTTAAGCCTGTTCAAGCGCGATTACATTGAAGGAACGCTGTTCATTCTGTTCTGCACGCTTTTTACGGCTGTCTTTACGTCAGTGCTCAAAGAGCTCCTTATCATGGCAATGATGAAAGTCAGCGGCGTTACTTACATTGCCCCTATCAATCTCAGGCAGGTTCTGCTTAATCCCGTATCGATCATGATGATGATCCTTTTTGCGGTCATAGTAACTCTTATGTCGCTGTTTGAGATCGCAGGACTCCTGCACACTTTCTCAGTTGGAAGAACGGGCAGGGAGACCAATCTCACATGCATGTTCAGAGCAGGCTTCAGAGCCTGCAAGAAAGCCCTCCACCCGAAAAACTGGCTGCTCATCTTTTTCATCCTGATACTGTTCCCGCTGACAAAGCTCCTGCCGCTTTCGAGCTCGACATTTAAGCTTATCGTTCCGGGATTTATCAGACAGACTATCGATTACACGAGCGGGCTTAATGTTCTGTATAACATCATCTATTTCGCACTTATCGTTTTTCTCACGGTATATGTTTTCTCGATCAACAGTTTCGTTCTTCAGAAGGAGTCACTCTTCAAGAGCTGCAGAAGGGCAAGAAAGCTTGAAAAAGGACACTTCTTTGAGACTTTGTTTTCGATGCTGCTTTTGACTATCATCCTGAATTTCGTCATCAATTCGGTATCTTCGATCGTCGTCATGAACTTCAAGGAATTCATGTCATGGCTCAAGGGCAACACGAGCATCATCGACAAGACGGAGACTGTCGGAACGAATACGTATGTGCTCAGGCAGATCTTAAAGAGCCTTATCTCACCGGCGATCAACAACGCTGCGCTTACGGTCCTTTTCTACCGCTACGTAAGCGAAAAGAGCGAGCTCTACACATTGTCCGCGGATTTCATAAAGGTAAAGGAGTATTCGTTTAAACGCTCCGCGCTGACTGTTGCGGGTGTTATCGCCGTGTCACTTGCGGTGCTTGGTATCTTCACCTACAAGTATTCATATCTTTTCGAAGAGGTGCAAAGGCCGCTGGTCTGCGCTCACAGGGGAGATAATGTAAACGCGCCTGAGAACACCATGCCGGCGTTCGAACTGGCAGCGAGCGAGAACCTTCAGTGGATCGAGCTTGACGTGCATCAGACCTCAGACGGCGTGATAATATGCAATCACGATTCCACGATCAAGAGGGTCACGGGTTACAATTACGCGATATACAACCATACATATGATGAGCTTTCGAGATTTGAATTCGGAAAATGGATGCCGGGCGGTTATAAGCATGTTACGGTGCCCACGCTTGAAGAGGTACTGAAGTTCTCGAAAGAAAACGAGATGAATGTCCAGGTCGAGCTCAAAGGCCATCCGCTTGATAAGAATTTTGAAGAGAATGTTCTTAAGGTCATCAACGATACAGGCATGCATGACAATGTCATGATCATTGCCCAGGATGCGAAAAGACTTCAGCGCATCCTGGAACTTGATCCGACGATCACAAAGGCATACTGCATGGCTGTGGCAATAGGTGATCTGAACGATATCCCTTATACAGACAACATCACCATCGAAGAGACTTATGTCACTCCCGAACTGGTGCGCAAGATGCACGAGAAGGGCGTTAAGGTGTTCTGCTGGACAGTCGATAAAGATGATACCGTTCAGTACCTCGTAAGCTGCGGCGTTGACGTCATAGGAACCGACAATCCGCTCCTCATAACGGCGGCGCTCGATAAAGCCGATTATTCCGGAGGCATTTCAAGGGCATTCCACATTGTCATGCACATGATCGCAAAGATGGATAAATAAAGTTATGAACGATAAAGACGAAGAAGTTTATCTCCGGTA
Source organism: Saccharofermentans sp. (assembly GCA_024682215.1). GTDB lineage: Bacteria > Bacillota > Clostridia > Saccharofermentanales > Saccharofermentanaceae > Saccharofermentans. The sequence goes on from JAIKZM010000118.1 coordinate 5,283, forward strand.
CATTGAAAAAGAAGACGATAAGGATCTTGAGACGCTCCTGACGAGGCACAGGGACGGGCTTTTCATTTTCCTCATGGGATTCGTTAAGAATGAAGAGGATGCGGAGGATCTTCTGATGGATACTTTTGCAAAACTCGCGGTAGATAAACCGTACTTTGATCCTGACCGGACGGGGAGCTTCAAGAGCTGGCTCTATGCGATAGGGCGAAATAACGCCCTGATGCATCTGAGAAAGCACAAATATCAGGCGGTCCCGTTGGATGAGGATATAGTCTCGGAAGAGGAGACACCTGAATCCGAACTTCTGAAAAGCGAGAGGAACCGGAAACTCTATCAGGCTTTAAGGACACTGAAACCGGAATACCGTCAGGCACTTTCGCTGTTGTATCTTGAAGGGCTGACACATGATGAGATAGCGACTTCTATGGGAATGAGAAAGAAACAGATATATCATCTTGTTGACAGGGGAAGGGAATCACTTAAGAAAGTTTTGGAAAGGATGGGGATCAGCGATGCGCAGTATTGAAGACCAGATGAATGAGATCAGGCGCCGTAAGGATATCTATAACCAGGCAAAGAGCCTGCGCAATAAAACGGTCGGTGAATGCACGGTCGGCATTGTCTGCCTCGCACTTATGATCTCCGGAGCGGTAATCCTGCCCGGGCTCGACTATTCAGGCGATCATGCGCAGATAGTGCAGTACGGCAGCGCAATAAAGTCACTGCCCGTCATAGGATACATTCTTATTGCGATACTTGCCTTTATCATGGGAGTCGCAATGACCATGGCATGCATACATTGGAAAGAACATAAGAAAAAAGAGCAGGAGATCTGAATTTGGAACTTTTTTCCTTTATATCATCCATAGTTCAGATGGCGGTGCTTGCCGTATTCATGTTCCTGGCGATCCGTTTGCTGCTGAAGCACACGGATTCACTGACTGCCGTTTTTCTTTCATTCTTTTTCTCGTTGTGGTTTTTTGCCGACATATACTGGCTGGTATACGATATCCTTAGGCCGGATGTCCGCATGCCGTTTGCCGCCAATGAAATAGGAGAAGCGGGAATGCTTCTGATGTTAGCGGCAATAATCAATTCCTCGGTACCTCACGGAAGTCGCGCAGCTGTAAAACATGTTGTCTGTGCAGTGATCTTTGCGGTCTTTAATGTCATTTTGTGGATAGCATGGTCAGGGGAATGGGTTCAGGATATCATTACCGGTCTGGTCCTGGCCTGGCTTTTAGCATCAGCGGTCTGCTCACTGAAAGTTGTACATGCCCTTACGAAAACTGAATGGATATTGTTAGGAATCTATTGTACGGCCCTTCTTGCGGGACAGGGTCTTACATTCTTTTTTGAGGATCCTTTAAAAACCCGGATCGACATCGGATGTTATGTTCTTATCTCTCTCGGAATACTGTACTGGCTTGTAAAACTTTTCATGTCATATAAACGGGATCATTTCGCAAAGAAACTGATGGCGCTCGCCGTAACGAATCTGGCATGGATCATAGTGGCGCTGTTCATGAGCTCGGGATTGTTCTACACCATATACATTAACTGCGAGACTCTCAGTGTTGCTCTGATGTATATTGCAGCTGAAAAGGTGGTGAAAGAGTCATGATCTACTCCGAAAACATCTTTGTCTGCATGATCGTACCGATAATCGTCACTCTTGTATTTGCGAAAGGAAGTGCACGCCGTCTTGAACTGAATTTCATCATCGGAATGACCGCGTGCCTGCTCGGCGCCTATATCAGCGGCTTCTTTAATGCCGTATCCGGCATGGGCGTTGAGGACACGGCCATCTTCGTTTCTCCGGTTGTTGAAGAAGCCATGAAATTCCTTCCGCTCTTCTTCTATTTCTATATGTTCGAACCGGATGACGACAGCATTTTCCTCGCCGCGGTCGGCATAGGCGCAGGTTTTGCGTCCTTTGAGAATGTCTGCTATATGGTGTCGTCAGGTGCGGAAAGCTTAAGCTTCCTGCTGATCAGGGCCCTTGCGGTAGGCGTCATGCATATCGTGAGTGTTTATGCATCAGTCTTCGGCCTCGTTATTGCACGCAAACTAAAAGCAATGAGGATCTCGAGCACCGTAGGCGCGCTTTCTCTGAGCATGCTCTTCCACGGAACTTATAATCTTTTGGTATCGGCGCCCGGAGTAACTTCTTATATCGGATTTGCTGTCCCACTTCTTACGGCAGTAGCAATGCTTTTTGCCTTGAGGCGCCTTAAACAGGGTACCTGATCCTTTTCCTTCAAAAGATTTTCTTGTCTTTCTGAAAAATATCCGGATTTTTGAAATCCGGGTGGGTAAATCTGGTTTTCGCTGCATTTTATATGGTGTAAGCAAAAATCAGGGGGAAAACAGGAGGAATATCTATGAAACCTAAACGCTTATTGTCAATGTTGGTCGCAGCCGCAATGGTTGCAGGTTCAATGCCGGCAACCGTATTTGCAGGAAGGCTTGATTACGAGCCCGAAGAAACTGAAGTTACCGAAATTACTGAACCGGAAGAGAAAGAAGCTTCCAAGCCGTCAGTAAAGGAGACCAAGCCTGACGTTAAGGAGTCTGAGCCTGAGGTAAAGGAAACCGAACCTGAAGCTCCCAAGGAAACAGAAAAAACTGCAGAACAGCCGGATGAAACCATTCCCGAGACAGAAGCACCTGCAGAAACAGAAAAACCTGAAGATGAACAGTCTAAGGAAACTGAAGCACCGGAAGAAACCGAAAAGCCCGCTGAGGAAGCTCCTGAAGAAACAGACAAGCCTGCGGCAGAAGCTCCTAAGGAATCTGAAAAGCCTGTTGAAGAAACACACAAAGTTCCGGCAAAAAATGCCGCCATCTCAAATGTGGCTATATCTCAAAACGGTATTATTTCATGGGATGCTGTTGCCGATACCAACGATTATCTAATAACGATAAACGGATATGAAGTTTGGCTTAACAGTTCATACGGCACTTCATACGATCTGAATAAAGAGATCGACTACGACATCAAGGTGGGGTTGATGACCAAACCTGGCAACAATACATATAAGATCAAGGTTTCTGCTTTCAAATTGATCAATTCAACTGATGAAGTGGTAATCGCCGAATCTGATGAACTTACATACATATACAAGACTTCCGCAAGATTAATCAAAGTCACATCGATGTCCGGTATTAAGTGGTCCGGAAAGAATCTTGTATGGAATAAAGTTAAGGGTGCCGTTAAGTATAACGTAGACGTGTCCTATATCGGAAATTTCGATACTGCAAACAACTCATATGCTATAGGCACTGTTATCGATGACCAGATCACAAACCGTACGATCTATAAGAGCAGTAATGACAAGTATAGTTTCTATTTAAGCGCATACGACGGTGATGACGTATTACTTGCAGAATGGTCCGGATATATTACATACAAAACGAGTGCTGTTCCCTATGCGCTTCCTGCTTTGACAAATGTAAGTGTTTCTAAAGAGGGAATTCTTACCTGGGATGCTTATCCGTCAGCAGCAGGTGGTTATAGTGCAAGGATCATAGGAGCAAATGACTATATTTGGGCTTATTCTGATGATCCGAAAACCCTGTTGATCGATCTCGAAAAGAACATCTTCGAGGCGGTCGGGAACGGTTTCGAAGAATTGAGCAGTTATAAGATCGAATTATACGCATATGACGATAACGGAGACCAGATAGCAGAATCCGTTTCAGCATACAAGTATAAGGAAGTAAATACATTATCCGTTAAGGGAAAGACCGTTAAGGCTAAAAAGAGCAAGGCAAAGAAAAAGAATCAGTCTTTTAAGGTTAAGAAGGTATTAACTATTAAGAAAGCCGTTGGTAAGGTAACTTACGCAAAGGTATCAGGAAATGCCAAGATCGTAATCAACAAAACCACCGGTAAGTTAACCGTCATGAAGAAGATCAAGAAGGGAACATATAAGGTAAGGATTACTGTAAAAGCAGCCGGCAATTCCGTTTATGCACCTTCCGCCAAGACGGTTATTGTCAAGGTCAAAGTAAGGTGATCTGATGATCCCGTACAGGAGATACCGATGAAGAGCGTTGAAGAACAGATGAAAGAGATCTCACGGCGCAAAAAGCGTTATGAGCGAGCCGGGAAAAACCGGTTCCTTGCCATAACATGTGCCTGCCTTCTCGTATCTCTCATTGCTGTTATTTCGATCGCACCCGGCATTGAGGTGATCTATGAACAAAGCAAAATAAATGTGCTGGGTTCGACGATCCTGGACGCGAAAACGGGTGGCTATGTACTTGCCGCTCTGATCGGATTTACTTTGGGCATGCTGGCAACATTGATCTGCAGGCAGTACCGTGAGAACAGATCAGACAGCAATTCTGATCCTGAAAACAAATGACCCAAATATTTTTCACCCTAACATGGGGGCTGTCTCATGATAAATGAGGCAGCCCCTTACTTTATCCGCTGAAAAACGTTAACCGGAGGTGCTTTAAGGCATTTTAGGGGTAAAAGACTGCAAAATGCCAATTCACGAATCGTTGTGTTAAAATAATGTTGATAAAATGAGGGAGTATTTGAATTATGAAAGACAGAAATAAGAATATCCAGATACTTGAAGAAACCCTCGCTATTTGCAGCAGGGGGTACTATGGCGTAAACGGCAAACGGGCCGATTGCAAGCTTTCCAAACTGCAGATGCCTCAGGCGGAAGTGATCCTTCCTGAGGATGAAATCCCTTCTCTCGAACAGTTTGCGAGAAGTTTTACCAGCGAATACAGATGTGAGTACGGAGACTCTTTCGGAGCCGCCAGAAAGCTTGCCGATGAAGGCAAGGAATGCATCCTTGTCCTGAATTTCGCGAATGCCAGCCATCCGGGCGGAGGCGTCAGGAACGGTGCGGTTGCGCAGGAGGAAGACCTCTGCCGCAAGAGCTCGCTCCTTTTCTCGCTCGAGAGCATGCAGGCAAGAAGATTTTATAACTACAACTGGAAGCAGATGAACAATCTCGGTACGAATGCCGTGATCATCACTCCGCGTGTAGAGATTATTAGAGATGACGATAACAACCTCCTCGAAGAGAGTGTTGTCGTGGCTGTAATGACATGCGCTGCGCCCAATATCAGGGACGGCATTGCCGGCATGACACAGGAGCAGTATGATGAAATGGTCTATTCCAGGATCATGAGGATGCTCCTCGTTGCAGCTTCCAGAGGATACAAGAACCTGGTCCTCGGGGCATGGGGATGCGGCGCGTTCGGCAATGACCCGAAGAAGATGTCAGACCTTTTCAAGAAAGCTGCAAGAGATACTGACGGTCTTTTCGAGATCATGGAATTCGCAATAGTCAGAAATGACGACAAGCCCGAAAACTACAACGAATTCTCACGCAATTTCAAGAACTGAATAAACAGTCTGATCAAAGTGTGAACTGATGCAGAACGCGGAACAAGACAGCAGATACAAACTTAAGGAAAGATTACCGATCGTCATACTTCATTATCTGACCGGCGCTTTCGCGGCAAATTCATATATGCTGATCAGGTTCGATAAATGGTTCTGGATCCCTGCGGTCATTTGCTTTATTGCGGCATTTATCCTGCCGATCTTCAGTGCGGGCGGTTTTCCCGGCGTGCGCCTCAAAGGCACATATTACGGCATGAAGATGCTCCTGATGTTCCTTGCATCGACGGTGCTTTCAGCGGTCGTGTTTACGGTAACGATGGTGCTGATCGGGAACGAGGGCTTCTTTTCGTGGTGGCCCGCGCTCGTGATACCTTATACGGCCGAACTGTTCTATTTCTGGACGGGAATAATAGCCGTTTACATCAATTCCAAGCAGCTCGGGCTCAAATACAGGCTGATAGGCATCTTCTGCGGTATGATCCCGGTCGCGCATCTTTTCGCGCTCGGGATAATCATCAAAAAGGTCGATCTCGAGATAAGGACCGAGTACGCGAAGAATAAGCTCGATATTGCAAGGGCGAAGGACCAGGTCTGCAAAACGAAGTATCCGATCCTCATGGTCCACGGTGTTTTCTTCAGGGATTTCGATCATTTCAATTACTGGGGCAGAACGCCTAAGGAACTCGAAAGAAACGGCGCAAGGCTTTTCTACGGCGAACATGAATCCGCAAGTCCGGTTCCCGAGAGCGCAAGGCAGATCGCTGATAAAGTCATGCAGATAATCAGGGAAGAGAATTGCAGCAAGGTCAATATCATCGCGCATTCCAAGGGCGGATTAGATACGAGATATGCTGTAAGCAAGCTCGGCATTGCGCCTTATGTTGCTTCGATCACTACAGTAAACACACCTCACCGCGGATGTGAATTTGCTGATTATCTTCTGGGCAAAGCGCCGCAGAAGTTAAGGGACAGCGTTGCCGCAGGCTATAACGCCGCACTCCGCAAGATCGGCGATTTCCATCCTGATTTCATCTCGGCCGTAACTGATCTTACCGCATCGAAATGCCGTGAACTCAACCAGGAAATGGATAGCTTCGACATGAAGGCGAACGGCATATACACGCAGAGCGTCGGCTCCGTTCTGAGCCGTCCCGAAGGCGGAAGATTCCCGCTCAATATGAGT
>JAIKZM010000128.1 GCA_024682215.1 Saccharofermentans sp.
GGCGAAAAGCAGAGAGTCGCGCTCGTAAGATCTGTCATCAACGAGCCGGAGATCCTTTTCGCAGACGAGCCGACAGGCGCGCTTAACTCTCAGAATACCGAAGCGGTATTGGACGTTCTCACAGATATGAACAGAAAAGGCCAGAGCATAGTCATGGTAACCCATACAGTCGCAGCTGCCGAGAGAGGCAACCGCATCCTCTACTTAAGAGACGGCGTCATCTGTGACGAGATAACTCTTTCTCCTTACAACGGCCAGGACAAAGAACGTCACAAGGAACTCCGCGCATTCCTTTCCGATATGGGGTGGTAAAGATGAACTCATTATTTTTTATTGCAAAAAACAACATAAAGAAACACAAGGGAGAGGCAGCCATTATCTTTGCGCTAATCTTCATCGCGGCGCTCCTTCTTTTCTCGAGCCTTTCGCTCATGCTCTCCGGATCCAACACCATCAGGGATTGTGATGAGAAATATCACATCGCAGACCTTATGGCTATGTCGACAGGGCTTGGCACGGACGATATGAAAGAAAAGATCAAGGGTCTGGACAACATGGAAAGATACGAGGTCGTCCCTTGTATTGAATCACCTTCAGATTACTACTACAGGGATATGGCAAAGGAAGATGCGATCTCTTATGTCTTCTATATGTATGACTCATCAAGACCTACATATCTAAATGCTTTCCCTGAAGAGTTCAATGATCTTAAGGATGACGAGATCGTTCTTCCTTATTACATGTCTTATCAGATAAGCAAAGGTGATCTTATCCATGTCAATGCAGCCGGCAAGGATTACACTTTCAAAGTCAAAGGCTTTGCCGAGAACCTGTATTTTGCAACAGCAATGAATATTTCCGGTCTTTATACCCTGGTAAGTCACGACACGTTCGAAGAGATCTGGAAAAAAACCGATGACATGAGCAGATTGTCAGCAGGCATGTTCAAGGTAAATCCCGGGGCTGATATACACGGTTTTGACATGGAGGTACAAAGAGCGTTAGCCGGCTCATCCACATGGACCATAGACCGTCCGACCATGAACGTGGCGACAACGGGTATTACCAACATTGCAACTTCGATAGTATTTATCTTTACGGTAGTCCTGGTGGTCATGGCAGCGATCATCATGCACTTCTCCATCAGGAACTTCATCGAATTAAATGTTCAGAACATCGGACTTCTTCAGGCTACAGGATACACTTCGAAGGAACTCCGCGCGGCATGTGTCATTGAGCAGATGATCATATGTATCTTTGCCACCGCTGCAGCAGTTGCAGCGGGTGTCTTCCTCGCCAAGCCGCTGGCTGCTTTGTCAGGGATGATGATGGGATTGTCAGGCTTTACCGGGATCTCGGTTCCCGCACTCATCTCAACCGCAGCAGGAATTCCGGCAATGGTCTTTATCGGAGCTCTGATAGCTACTTCTTCATACAGAAAGCTCACTGTTCTCGAGGCTTTGAAGAGCGGTATAACTTCACATAACTTCAAGAAGAATCACTTTCCGCTCGAGACGAGCAGACTTCCTTTAAGCATTGCAATGGCCGGAAAGAATATCTTCGGTTCAGGAAAAAAGAGTGTTCTGATATCTTTGATCGTTGCAGGCCTTACACTCTCAACCTGTTTGGGATTTACGCTTTTCCAGAACTGGGCGCTCGATCAGGCAGCTCTCCTCAAGCTTGTAGGCTTTGAATCATCGGATATCCAGGTTACAGTCATAGGCGATGAGAAATATGTTGAAAAGATGCGCAAAGATCCCGCTGTCAGAATGGTAAACACATGGACCACATTGTCTTCGATGGAAGTAACACACCTCGATAAGAGCACGTCACTCGGAATAGATGTATATGGAGATGTCTCCAAGCTCAAGAATGAATACATCTTAGAAGGCCACGCACCCAAAAACGATAAGGAGATCGTTCTTTCAACTGTCGAGGCAGACAACATCGGAGCCAAAGTAGGTGACAAGGTCAATATCAAAACGGTCTCCGGCAAAGGTACGGTAGCTTATACAGTCAGCGGGATCGACCAGAAGATCAACAATATGGGCAAGAAAGCCGTAATGACGGAAGAAGGAGCAAAGAGGCTCGATCC
>JAIKZM010000164.1 GCA_024682215.1 Saccharofermentans sp.
GTATATTGTCAACGCAATGGTGTATTACCTCATCATATTGCTCCTGATGTTCTACACGATGCTGGTGTATCTGAGGCTTTTCGGAAGGTTCGATTTCAAGTCTGACATGCCCTGCAGGGGCCGTCTTATCACTGTTTTCGCGGTCATCGTCACCGGTCTCATACTTATCACCGTATCGCAGTTTACAGGTATCTACTATTCATTCGATGCAAACAATGTATACCAGAGAGGCCCGCTTTACTGGCTTGCTGCGGTAGTTCCGACACTGGGACTTCTCATAGATGCCACCGTGCTGATCCAGCATAAGGATAAGATTACGCCTTCACAGCGATTGGTATTGTTCTCATACATCGTTCTTCCGATCCTTGGAGGATTGTTCCAGTATCTGTTTTTCGGAAGTTCACTGATGAATCTTTCCATGGGTGTATCAGTTCTCCTGATGTTTTTTGAGCATGTCCTGCATAAGGAAAAGGAGATCGTGATAGCCACCAAGACTGAGGTCAGGACAGGCCTTGCCAATGAGCACGCATGCATCGAGTGGATCAATTCGATGAAGGGCAATGACGAGATCAAAAAATACTCTGCGGTCTTCTTCGATCTGCGCAAGTTCTCAGACATAAACCGGATCTACGGGATCAAGAACGGCAATGCGATCCTTGCGAATTTCGGCAAAATAATGCAGAGCAGGATCGATAAGGACGAGATTCTCGGAAGGCAGTACGGAAACCAGTTTGTTGCCATCGTTAAAGACAGGAATCTGGACAGTTTCCTTGAAACTTTAAAGGGTGTTGAAGTGCCTTTCACCGACAGAGAGAACGGTACCGAAAACAAAGTGACGCTCACTTCAAGGATCGGTGTTTACAATATCGACAGATCTGATCTTGATGGTGAGGATATCCTTGTCATGGCCACACAGGCGCTTGTTGTCGCAAAGTCCAAGGATACGGATGACATAGTATGGCTTACCCAGGAACTCCTCGACAGCATAGCTGCAAGAAAGAAGCTCGAAAGCGATATCAGAGAAGGACTTAAGACAGGCGAATTTGTTCCGTATTACCAGCCTAAGGTCAATTCAGGCACCGGTGATATCTGCGGAACGGAAGCACTTTCACGCTGGATTCACGATGGCAAGATCGTGTCTCCCGCGGTATTCATTCCGATCATGGAAGCAAATGACACGATACGTCTTTTGGATCTTCACATTCTCAAATGCGTATGCGAAGACATTGCGGAATGGATGAGTGAAGGCCTCAACGCACCGGTGATCTCGATCAACTTTTCAAGAAGAAATCTTGCTGATCCGGAACTCGCCAAAAAGATTGATTCGGTAGTCAAAAACAGCAATATCCCGAAAGGGCTCATTGAGATCGAGGTCACGGAGACCGTCGATGAGTTCTCGATCGGCATTTTGAGAGACTTCGTTGATGAGCTTCACGGCCTCGGATACAAAGTCTCGATCGACGATTTCGGCAGCGCGAGCTCATCGCTCACATTGCTTCGCGAGATCGCTTTTGATACGCTTAAGATAGACAAGGGATTTGTCGATCACGATAAGAAGAGGGATAAGACGATCCTTTCCAACATAGTCAGGATGGCAAGGGAGATCGATACGGATATCGTTGCCGAAGGTGTTGAGCAGCAGACCCAGATCGACCAGCTCAACAAGCTTGGTGTAATCGTCATCCAGGGATATTTTTACGACAAGCCCCTCCCCAAGGATCAGATGACCGAAAGGCTCAAATCACCGCACTATTAGGAGCAGGAACATCAGGTGGATAACAGAAAGACAAAGATAAAGATAGTAACGATGATCTTCACAATGGCTCTTATCGTCATTGCGGGTATCTTTGTTGCGAGCATTATCAAAACTGACTTATACAACAAGAGGGTTTATCAGCATACAGCTGCAGGAGAAAAGCTGTTCACGACAAGTGATGACAAAAATGCGGACGTATCGGTAAGGATCGAACCAAGGAGCAGTACATGGTCAAAGTGCATCGACTACTACAACAAGGGACTGGAGGAACATAACTACCAGGCTTACACTTACGATTTCTACATCCGCAACAACACTAAGGATGAGATCAACGATTACACGTTCAAATTCATCTTTGACCGTGAAGTGTACCTGATGTCAGCATGGAACGGTTCTCTGGAGATCCATCAGAAGACGGATGGAAAGGAGTATACCGCGACCGTTTCCGATCTGCGTGAATTCGATAAGGATGCGTATGATTTTGACACAATAGTAGTTGACGGTGACCCGCTTATACGAATGAAAAAGGGAGATTATCTGATCTATTTCCCGAGTACGAGCGAGAATTCGATGGAAAAGCCGGTCGAACCTTATGAAGGCATCGTTCCGGGCATTATAATGTATGTCCCGATAGGACAGAACATTAACGATTCCGCATTGGACATTACCTACACTTTCCACAGGATGCTCAAGAGCGAGCCTCTATTCTGGGCATCGGCTGTCTGCCTTGGTGTCTGGCTGATCGGCATCCTTATCGTCTGCATAACGGAGGCGCAGTACAAGAAGTACAAGAACGTTCATGAGCATGACCTCAACATGATCAGGGAGTCGATCGAGACCTTTACGGGATTCATCGATGCAAAGGATCCGTATACGAACGGTCATTCCAACCGTGTTGCACAGTATACGAGGCTTATTGCCGAAGAGATGGGCATCGAGGGCGAAGAGCTAGACAGGATCTACTATGTTGCGCTTCTCCACGACTGCGGAAAGATCGGAGTACCCGACAATATCCTGGGAAAACCGGGACGTCTCACCGATGAGGAATTCGAGATCATCAAGTCGCATACGACACGCGGCAGTGAGATACTGAGCCACTTCAAGAGCCTTACGAACGTTAACGAGGGTGCGCGCTACCATCACGAAAGATATGACGGCAAAGGCTATCCGGAAGGGAAGAAGGGTGAGGACATTCCCTTGATTGCAAGGATGATCTGCGTTGCGGATTCTTATGATGCCATGAACTCTAACCGTGTTTACCGTAAAAAACTATCGAAGGAAGACATATTCAATGAGATCGAAAAGAACAAGGGCACACAGTTTGACCCGAAGATCGCGGATGTCTTCCTGAAACTCATAAAAGACGGGAAGATCTGAATGAATAACAGAGGTTTTTTATTAACGACAGGTGCTCTGGCATTTTTAAGCGTTTTGGCGATAAACGGTGTGCCGTTCGGTTCCGGGCCTTTGGAGATCTTCAATCTGATCGTGTTTTTCGCGGGACTCATCGCTGTCCTGGTTATCGGTCTTTTCCTTAAGAATGACAAGATCTTCATGTTCTCCACGGTTATCTATACCGTTGTCTCGGTTGCGCTCATCATGGCGGTCGAGGTCACATGCAAAGACTTTATCCTGGCAGGAATCGGCTTTTTCCCGGGGCTTTGCCTGAGCATAGCGGGCCTCATCAGGACCAGGAAGAGCTGCAGGGAAGCAGGTTGTTACATAGTGAACGGTATTGCGCTCGTTGTCTCCTTGCTAAGTCTTGCCCTTGCGTTTTTTACCGGGAATATGATAATCGTGCCTTAACAGTTTCTTTTGCTGTCTGAGACAGTGATTTCATTCAATATTGCCGATGTATGCTGCTTTCCGTTTAATGTATAATGTGTCGGAAAATGGGATCCGAACAGATTATCATTAAAGGAGAGACTATGAATTCGTCGTTTGCGCTTTTGGGTGTTTATTTCATGAGATGGCTGCCTGTTATTGCCGGGCTCGGATTGCTTGTAACGGGCATCATGATCACGGCCGGCAAAGAAAAGTCCGTCAAAGTGCTTGGAATAGGATACATCCTCAGTTCCGTGCCGGTCATCCTGAGTTCTTTAGCAACTTTTTTCATTCGCATAAGTTCAGCAAAAGCATATTCGGCTTATGCAGTTTGGAATTCATACTTATCCTTATTCTGCAATATCGGATTCCTTGTGTGTGTATGTATATTCTTACACCGGAAGTACGGCAAGAAGCTTATCTACATTCCGGTGCTGGCAGTCAGTATCGGGGGAACGGTCATTGCCAGGATCGTCAGCATTTTGCTGGCAAAGGGGCTCGGCAGCCGGGAGCATTATTCGATATGGATCTCAATGACACTGCAGATCAACAGCTTTGTCACCGATGCAGCCGTAGCTCTGATAATCATAATCGTGTTCTATATGAACAGAAAGAACGAAGATCTGATCCCGAAAACATGGCTCTGCATGACCATTGGTCTTGCCGGATCTGCTTTAAGGGCGCTGACCTATGTGGCCTATTATCTGACTCTTATCAATAATTTCAGGATCAGGAGTTCATCCGAGAATATGATCTCACTGGCAGTGGCGTTTACTGCGCTATTTGCAGTCGTTACTCCGCTCTATATCACCATCATGGCTTACCGTAAAGACCGCCCATGAATTCCGTTGCGAACTGGATCTTGGTGGGGTTGAAGACATCGCGGCTCTCATCTTCCGGATAGCAGAAGAACGTGTCATCATAAGTTGAAAGTGTGATGCAGTCGCCGTATCTGCCTCTGAAATCGTATTCGGTATGTACCGAGATCATTGACTTTGCAGGGAAGGTCAGGGTTTCTTCCTTTCCGCTTCTGTAGTTGTTGAAAGTGAGTGTGAAACCGCTGCAGTCGTGAGTGAGTCTTCCGGTTCCGCAGTCAATGAAATTCTTTGCGTTCGGAAGGCCTCTGACATTCACTTTGGCATCGAGTCTGTATGTGCCGTTCCTCACCTCGTCATGGACGAAACCGCGCTGCCATTCATACCAGGCCGGAATGTGTATTGTCTCTCCCGTTCCAGAGTGGAGCCGTCCCAATTCATCCATCTCGTATGAATCGCCGCAGTGCCTGCAGTAAAGCCTGTTTCCTGTTGATCTCATCGCGAAATCCCTGTTGCATTTCCTGCATCTGTAAAGCGGGAAATGAAGGCCTTCGGCGCGCCACGGATCAGAGATCTTAATGCCCTTTTCGAGCTGGTATTTATATTCGTCGTAAGTGAGTTCTTTCGTTATGCGGCCTAAGACTTCATCAACGGAAAGCTTGTCTATCTCGTCTTTCGTGATAACGCACGTGAGATCTGCGTGAAGCCTTGCACCTTTGCGTGGTTTTAAGTTCCAGATAGGCTGCTGGAGATAGCATCCCTGTGCGTTGAGAGTGACTACGGGTACCTTCAGGAGTTTGGCGAGCTTTGCGATGGCAGGTGGAAAGTTGGAATTCGTGCCGACGTTGGCATATCTGGCCTCGGGATATATGACCATGACATCGCCCCTGTCGATAACGCGTGTTATGTTGCGGATCAGGCACTGATCATTGATGAACTTTCTGGTACCCAGACATCCGGCCTGGCGGTAGATCCACTCGCCCCAGGTCTCAAAACCTTCGAGCTCGCTGATGTAGTTTGCCCTGAAAGGCTTTAATACCAGCGGGGTCACATAGAAATCCATGAAGGAATTATGCGAGCAGTATACGAGAAAAGGAGGCTTGATGCCATCCATGTTGTGCTTTTCGATCTTGAGTTTGTAAGGCATTGTTGCAAATCTGCAGATGAGCCATATCAGAGGCAGAAAAAAGAGATTCTGTCTCGGAGGCACTTTAGCCCTGTCAAACGGAGTTATGTCTTTCCGGGGGTCATTTATGTCCCTTAGCATTAAATGTTCGATCTCCTTTACCTTATCCGGAATAAAGATACAACAAATTGAGTTATGTTTACAAGAAAAAAAGCCTGACGGGAATAATCCGTCAGGCCGTAACATTATATGTGAAAAGCTTATTTAAGTTTTGAATAACTGTCTTCCCAGGGAATGTTCTCCCAGTAAGTCGTGTCAAAACCTTTTCTGACCTGGCTGAACCAGAACTCCATCTTCGCCTGCAGATGAGGGCACTTGTAGACGCCGGGCTCGACCTCGTAATTATAGATTGAATGGATCATTGCATTTGTCAGGAGTGTTGCCCTGTCCTCGAACTCATTTGCCTGTGAGTAGGGACATACGAAGTATACGCCGGATATATCAGAATCATCTGTTCTCGGGCAGTATTCGGCCTGTGCAAAATTATATTTCTCCACTGAATTCTTGTTTGTCAGGCCGAGGTAAGAGAAGCCCTCGGGATTGAGCTTGGCCCAGTCTTCTGACTTCATCAGACCTTTTGACCTGAGCTTGAAATCCGTAAGATGGACTATCTCGTGCATTATGTCAGGCGGGTTGAATATTCCGTTCTGGCTGGCGATATCGATTACAAGATAGAACTCCCCTTTAGAATCCGTGTCTGACGTAAAAGCGTTAATTGACGCATCAGGATAAGTAAGACTCTTTATGTGGCCGGTCAGGTAGATCTTCACAGGATTATCTTCTGAAAGCCTCAGCTGATAAAGGAAAGTCTTGGGATATATCTTGAGTACTGAGTCAACAGTGATAAGCGCCTTCTTTATGTTTGCTTCATCAGTGTATTTTTCGACCACGAGCTGTTCGCTTTCATCACTGAATTCCGTTCTGATATCTCCGCCATAGACGATATCCACGCCATATTTGGTCTCGATCTTCTGTTCCAAAGTCTTGAGATCATCTGCTTCGGAAAGTTCATGATCGGCATAGTTGACTGCCGCGAGCTGAGAGAGTCCGTTTGACGGTTTCTTTGCTTCTGAAGAAAGCCCTACTGATACGGAAGCGTTTACTATCTTGTTTGTTGTATCAGCGGGATCGCTGTTTATGCTGCAAGATGCTATTGAAAGTGCGAGCGCGCCTGAAAGGAATAATGATGCTGCGTTTTTGATTTTTATCATTCTCGTTCCCCCTTTCGGGTTGATATTATCACTGCGGGGAAACGAAAATGCGTGATTTCAGAGGAAATGAATAAGGAAAAATGCGGCTTCGGGTCTTATGCCTGAGGGACCGCGGCCTGTACGCCGCAGAACATGTCAGGCTGTGCATTTCCGGACATTCCGTGGTAACCGAAAGCGATCGTGGATGCCACTACGATGATCACCGCGAGAACGATCATCAATCCGACGAGTCTTGAACCTCCCTTTCCCGTATTATCCTTTTTCATTTTATTGTCCTCCTGATGAAGTAACTGTTCCTTTTATGGCTTCATTATTGCGGCATCAGTGGTTTGGGGCAATCAGTAATAATGCCCCGGTTTGATGATTAAGCAACAAACGCGGGGCATTGTGTTGTCTGTGAAAAAGATCAGGGGATCATTGTTTATCCAGGTGATTCGCCTTGAAGTATTCCAAGGTGACGAAGTCATATTTAGTTCTGGTCTTCATGTCGAAGATCACCATCCTGTTGACTCCGCTTATGGTCTTATAAGCAAAACCGTAATAGTTGACCGTGTCTTCTCCGCTGCCGTTTTCAAGAACAAGGATTATGAAGTTGTCGCGTTTATATTCAGTGTTCTGCGAAATGATCTTATTGACATCGGATTTGGAGAGGTAATCTTTGTATCTTCTTTCGATCTGATCCATGGCATCGGTGCCGAGGTAGAGCTTATACTTTCCTGAAGCGGAGCTATCGTTAGGGTTCTCATATGAAGGCGATAATCTGTAAGTGTAACCGGCTCCGAATTCAAGATATGTACTGTCACCTTTGATGGTATTGACCCAGCGATATCCGGTGACTGCCTTGGCCCTGGTCTTGTATTCCTCGGTGTTTCTTTCATTTGCATGATCGAGCGCATAGTAGAAATCGATCGGATTATTGATGGTTCCGGCATCAAACTCATCCTTAAGATCCCTCCAGCACACTGCGAAAGTAAGACCGAGACCGACGACTATGATGCCTGACATGATCATGCCGACAATGGCCTTGCCGGTTCCGGGCTGATTCCTTTTCTTTGATGAGAAGAATCCGATGACCGAGAGGATCAGTCCGATCAAAGACGTTGAACCGATAGTACAAAGACCTATGATCGAAAATGTGAGGCCTGCATTGCAGAAGCCGTTGCTCTTGGGTTTGTTGACCGCTTTTTGAACAGGCTGGGTGATGGGCTGCGCATAGACCGGCTGGATTGGTGTGTAGCCGGGAAGCGGGTTCTCGGGCGTGATCGGCACAAAACCGTTTTTTGGAGGTTCCGGGATCGGTGTGAATCCTTCGGGTGCCTTGGGAACTGCCTGCTGAACAGGCTGATCCTGCACCGTATTCATTGCGCCGCCGCAGTTGAAGCAGAACTTTGCGCCGTCATTATTATTGGTACCGCAAACAGGACAAAATGCCATACTGATTCCTCCCCATCCGTTATTCCGTAAAGATATTCCCTTATCCGCAGTTATTATATCACGATGCTGTTTACCATATGCAGAGATGTATAATGGGTAGGAATGGCCCAGTGATGCGCCGCCAAGAGCTAATGAAAGGGGAAGATCCACCATGACCAGCGGTTCAAAAGATATCCTTAAAGGTTTTCTTGCAAAGCATCAGGCAGCCAGCACCGAAGAACTTTTGAATAAAGTCTGTACAACGCCTGGCGTGATAATCAACTTCTGCCGGAGCGAAGAACTCAAGCTCATCGCAAAGCTCCTTGAGATCGAACAGTCTGATAATCTTTTTGCAGAACACGTTTCCGAGTATTGTGCCGTCAGCATGTGTCTTTGTGAATCCAATAAGGAAGAGCTCCTTTTAAATGGCGCTGCGGGCAGCATTTCCAAGCAAAGGAAGATGTCGCCTTTTGCAAAGATGGATGCGGAAGAGGAGATGAACGACACCCGAGAGATGAACAGGGATCTTGCCTCCAAGCCGTACGATGTTCCGGTCGAACAGATCGCGCTGAACAAAGTGGACGATTACATGAGTGCGTACGCGATCGATCCGCTCGAGGTGACGTATATTGAATTAAATAAGACCAAAAAGCCTTCTGAAAACAGCCTGGTCCTTGATGTTTTGGATGCGGTCTTCAGTAAGAGCAAAAACCCTCCCGAATTCCTGACCGGCAGGAGGAACTACACGGGAAACGGAACTTATGAAGGGGACAATGCGGATGAGCATACCAGGATCTCAGGGCTCCCTTATAGTGCCGGTGAACTGGAAGAAGCCCGGTCCAAACTTTTGGATATGATAAAAGAAGATGAAAAAAGAATAATGGAACAAGAGGAAAACTGAATGCAGAAGATATTGTTTTTAGCAGATCTCCACGGCAATCTGCCCGCAACGCTGGCTCTCGAAAAGGAGATTGAAAGGATAAAGCCCGATGACATCTGGTTTCTTGGAGATGCAGTTGGCAAGGGTCCCGAGAGCGACAAGACACTGGACTGGGTGAGGACTCACTGCAGGCATTTCATTTCGGGCAACTGGGATATCGGATGCGTTGAGACAGGAAAACTCTGCGAAAAGGACAGCAGCACTTACGATCCCGATCAGCTTGAATGGCTTAAGATGAATAGATTTTATGTCGAACAGCTCGGCAAGGAACGCTTGGAATGGCTTGAATCCCTTCCGCAGGAAGATGAGGTCCTCATCAGCGGCATCAACTTCAGGCTGATCCACGGAAGGCCGGTTGCGGCAAACTTCCACCCGTATCTTACGATGGATGAACTGCGTCCCGGATATACGGATACAAAGGGAAAACTCCACAACGGCTTCATCAGCGCCGACTGCCACATGCCCTATATCCTTGAGATGGATCTCGGCTATGCAGTCAACACGGGAAGTGTCGGCAATTCACTCGGCGTTACGAACTGCCACGCGCTCCTGATCGAAGGCGAGCTTGGCTCAGAGAAAAGAGCACCCATAAGGCTGACCATCCTGAGCATACCTTATGACAATCAGGCTGCCGCGGATGTTGCTGACAGATTTCCCGATCTGCCGAACAGGGAAGCGTACAAGAAAGAATTATTAACGGGAGTCTATTCCAGATAAGGAGCACATCATGAAGAAGTGGTATGACGAGGAATACGAATTCACGGTTGAGGTAACCGGTTTCCTTCATGGTGACCATACCGAGAGATACTGCCGCAACGGCGAAGAGAT
>JAIKZM010000189.1 GCA_024682215.1 Saccharofermentans sp.
TTGTCGTATGCTTTTTCGGCGATTATACCTTCGAATTCTTTATAAATACGTTCCCAGGCAGCCTCGCGCTCGTCAGGTGTTCCTTCGCGGATAACCCTGATAAGTTCTTTTTCCTGTTTGGCTGTCAGTTTATACTCGTAATCGGCTTTACCGCCATTTTTATTGTCCATAGAAAACTCCTTGTTATATTCCTTCAGGAACCTGCCGTGTTTCAAAAGGACATACCTGAATGATACTCTAAAACCGGTTCAGCATTCAACAGATCGATCGGACACGAAAATGGTAGCATGCAGCGCATTGGTCGGATTAGGATTCGGAATGCCGACTGTCGTCTATAACAGCGAAAAGCTGCCAATGCCCATAAAAGTCCTGATCCACATGGGTATCGGCTGCATCATATACACGGTAGTCGCATACGCGGTCGGCTGGTTCGGAGCCTCGGCAACGCTCGGCCAGGGTCTCATAATAGCAGCTATCCAGCTTGCGGTGGCGTTCATTATCTGGTTCTGCTTCATGCGTTATTACCTCAGGGAAAACAAACACTTCCCAATGTTGACAAAAATCAAAACAGGATTTACAGTTGTTTAGTAGCTAAACAATCAAAATGGAGTTCTTTATGGATAATCTTCTGCTGCAATCGGGTCTGAGACTGATCAATAAATATAATGACGTCACAAAAAAGCCAAGATACTACGGGACTGATGTACTGATGTATCCGTCTGAGATACACGTCATAGATGCGATAGGAAGCATTAACAATGTTACAGCCACCATTCTGGCAAGCCGCCTCGGAATAACCAAGGGCGGCGTATCGCAGTGCGTTGCAAAGCTTTGCAGGAAAGGTCTGATAAATAAGTCGGCCGGCAGCGGAATAAACGAAGTATATCTTCATCTTACGGAAAAGGGTAAGACCGCATATGAAGGCCACAAAAAGCTTCATGAGCATATGAATGACAGGATAACAGCCATGACCGCCGGAATGGATGACAATGCGAAGGAAGAGATCAGAAAGCTCCTGGCCGCACTGGAAGAGGAATTATCCTTGATCGGGGACATAAAATGATTATCAGAACGGTTGGAGATAAAGACAAGCCCGTGATCATCATGATCCCCGGGATGTTCTGCACATATGAGATGCCCGCGATAATCGCAGAATACTTAAAAGATGACTATTACATTATACTGCCTACATTGGACGGGCATCACAAAGAAGAGCCGGTCTACCATT
Source organism: Saccharofermentans sp. (assembly GCA_024682215.1). Classification (GTDB taxonomy): domain Bacteria; phylum Bacillota; class Clostridia; order Saccharofermentanales; family Saccharofermentanaceae; genus Saccharofermentans. Next base: position 1,229 of record JAIKZM010000189.1, read on the forward strand.
CCAAACAGGTGGATGCGGCGAAGATAATTTCGTGGCTTCACGAAAACGGCATTGAGCGCTTGGCTCTCCTGCAGGGAACCTCCATGGGTGCCGAGGTGGCATTGGAAATTGCATACAAGATAGATATACCTGTTGAAAGTTATCTTTTCGATGGCGGCCCGTTCTTCCATTTCCCGAGGTTTTTCCGTGCGTTCATGGCAGTGAAGTTCATGTCTTTCATGAAGAAGACCAGGGGCAAAGAGAAGGATCAGGCTATACAGGCTCTGATGGACGACAAGTTTATCAGAAAGCTCGGCGGTGATTCCCTGGAATCGTACAGAGGCCTTATGAACGGCTTTTGCGAGGTGAGCCGGTGGATAGAAAAGGATTCCGTCAGGCGCATATCCGACACCTGCTACAAGTGCGACCTTCCGGATCTTGACGAAGAAAAGGTCAGAAGGTTTACCTTCCTGTATTCCGAGAAAGAGCCTGCGCGCCAAGCGGAGAAGCGCCTCAGAAAGAAGTATCCTTCCGCCACGTATGTTATCAAGCAGGGCTTCGGCCACGGCGGTTTCCAGGGTGAACAGCCGCAGCAGTATTCGGAGTTTGTAAGAAGATTACTGAAGAAGACATGAAAATCTACGCAGCGGTCGTATACAATATAGAGAGTCTTTCAGAAAGAGATTAATATGACGGCTTATGGTTTTTTGTTTGCAATCCTGATAATAATCGCGGTGTCTGCGGTTTTTTTGGCAGTGCTTACCAAAAAGCATCCGCCGTATATTTCGGAAAATGATGCAAGACATGATACGGTCTCCGTTTATGTTTGGACAAACGAACACCGTGGGCGGCGGGTGTGGGATTATCGCGAATATCTCTTTGTAAGACGGAAGAACGGCAAATACAGATTGAGACTTAGACCATATGATGTGCTTTGCATCGTGATCCCTATGTTGGGGTTAGCGTTTGGCGCGTTCATTATTTCCCTGTTTATCGACAAGTTTATTGAACAGCCTGAGACGATTCCTGCATTAGTAGGATTCTTCCTGTTGCTGATCTTTTATGTTTTTGTTGCAAATTATCCGCGGTTAGAAGCGATTGTGTATTTCAGGAAAAACATGAAGAAGTTTTGTCCTCCCCATTGACTCTCCCCGTAGGGAACCCATTAGCATGGTGCTATCAAACAGACAGGAGGTCACAAAAATGGATGACAAAATGACATCGGGAGAGATCGCAAAGAAGGCCGGCGTATCCCAGAAGGCAGTACGCCTGTACGATGAGAAGGGCCTTTTGAAGCCCACGGACTATTCCGACGGAAACTACCGCCTCTACGACAAGGAAGCGCTTCAGGTCTTAGAGAAGATCGTAGCTTTGAAGCGTATCGGTTTCTCTTTGGAAGAGATCCGCGACAACCTCACATCAGGTGATGCAAAGGACATCGAAGAAGCGCTCAGGATGCAGCTTGCGGTAATGGAAGAGAAGCGTTACAAGATCGAAATGGTCATCGACGCGATCAAGAGAACACTCGCACAGAAGGAAGATTCTCTTGACTGGGACGATGTTGCAAGGATCGTTCAGAACGTAGCACTCGACCAGGCAGCTGACCTCGCTCACTGGAAGTCACTGCAGCGCACCATCAGCGAAGACTGGTATGTTCAGCTGTTCAGAACGATGGATTTCAGAGCGGGCGAAAAGGTACTGGACCTGGGCTGCGGATTCTCAAAGATCTGGAGAAACAACTGGGACATCATACCCGAAGGAACAAAGATCTATGCTTACGATCTGCCGGGCAGCTGGGCTGAAGATTTCGAGAAGTTCATAGCAGAGAACAAGGGAGCACTTCCTGCGAATGTAGCGTTCGATCTTGTTTATGCAGATCTCGATAAGGAAGCTTCGTGGGAGAAGATCGATAAAGAGCAGAAGTACGACCGCATCATTGCGCATTATATTGATAATGAGGTACGCAATATCGAAGCTATCGTAGAGAAGTCAAGTAAAGTCCTGAACAAGGACGGTTTCTTCTCCATTAACGGACCTGAAGTAAGAGTATGGGATACGTTCCTGAAGGATGCGATGAAAGAAGCCGGCATTGAGGAGAATTTCCTTGATGAAAAGATCGCTGTATGCATTGCTGAGCACGACGAATATATGGAGATGCTGGGAAAGTATTTTAAGAAGGTAGAGTCTATCGAACTGCACAACTCATTCCGCTTTGTTGACGTGGACGACATCTTTGAGTGTTTCCAGAGAAGGAACGATACACAGGCAAAGTTTTTCTCTGTTAACGAGAAGAAGATCAAGGAATACTTTGCTGAAAGAATAGCCAAAGACGGAGAGATAATAATCACAACGAATTCTCACTTCCAACACTGTTATGTCTGAAGACCGCTGAATTAAGCAAACCTGGGAGGCAGTCTCAAAATAAAATGAAGTGAATTCATATGGGAAAATATCTTTATCTATCTTCTCTTTGGCGAATTGTGGCTGGAGAAAAAGTGGTACTGAACCGGAGATACAAGTAACATGGTAACGAATACAGGAACACAGAAAATAGAAACTGAGCGGTTGATCCTTCGAAGGTTTGAGTACTCTGACATCGATTCAATGATCAGAAATTGGATCGCTGATGAAAAGACACAGTGGGATTATGGTGAGCCGTGCTATACAACACCTGAAGCCGTTCGCGAATTGTTTGATACGAAGTACATTGTTTCTTATTCCAGAGATGATTATTACCGCTGGGCAGTCATCGAGAAAGAATCAGGCGAATGTATCGGGCAGATCGCTTATTTTTCAATGGATACGGATAACCGGCACGGTGAGATCGAGTATGTAGTCGGACCTTCTTTTCAAGGCAAAGGCTATGCCACGGAGATGACGAAAGCAGTTATTGCTTATGGATTCGAAAAGATAAACCTGCACAGGATCGAGATCGACTGCAGGACTGAGAATGAAGCATCACGGAGAGTCATCGAAAAGTGCGGCCTGACCTATGAAGGCGTATTCCGCGACTTTTTCTGGCGTAAAGATCACTATGAAGGCAGAAGAGTTTTTT
>JAIKZM010000227.1 GCA_024682215.1 Saccharofermentans sp.
ACGGCCCGGGAAGATAGGTTGCTGCCGGATTATACAAGTCCTTTAGCGCTAAACGCTGAAGGACTTTTTTTATGATTTTTGAAATAAAAATGTAATATTACAATTTACAAGATTTTTATTATTGGTAAAATTGATTCTATAAATCTGATTTTTCCTTTAATAAGAGGTATAAACATGTCCAAAATTCTTATTGTTGATGATGATCCGGCAATCGTTAGTTCCACTGCTGACATGCTGAGGGCATTCTCCTTCGAAGTTATTACTTCAACTGACGGAAGGAAAGGCTTTGAAATGGCTGTCAATCAGGCACCCGATGTAATTATCCTTGACTGGATGATGCCCGGTTACAGCGGAATGCAGTTTATTGCCGATTTCAGAAAACAGGGATATCAGACACCTGTTCTCTTCCTTACATGCAAAGGAGAGCTTCCTTCCGATCAGGTTGAAGCGCTTCGTGCAGGAGCAGATGACTTCATTTCCAAGCCTTGTGATGCCCAGATCCTCAGAGAGAGGATCCGTGCCATGATCAGGCGCAGTGAATATAATTCAAAGAAGAACGATACTGCCGGCAACCGTCATGAATACTGCGGCGGAGAGCTCATTATTGACGGTGACGTTATGCAGGCATTCAAGCACGAGGAGTCCTGTGATCTTACAAACAGGGAGTTCCAGCTCCTCCAGTATCTTGAGCAGAACTGCGGAAGAGTCTGCACCAGATCAGAGCTCTTGAAGCAGGTCTGGAAGTTCGATTTCCTCGGTGATGAGAGAACTGTCGATGTTACCATTAAGAGAACACGTCAGAAGATCGAGCCCGATCAGAAGAACTTCAAATACATTCTTACGAGAAGAGGATTCGGGTATTTCTTCCCGAATGATCTGACTTGAGACTAGAATCAGCCACATCCGATCTGTTTACAGTTATGGGCGAGAACTGGATGCTCGTCCTTGTTGGAGTGCTTTTAGTACTCGTTTTAGGCTGCCTCATCGGATATCTTGTAGGCAATACTTCTCTCCGCGGTAAAGTTACTGCCAATATGGACGGCCTTGAGCGTGACATGCAGATCCATAAGGCTGTTCTGGACAGTGTCGGCATCGGAATGGCAGTTTACGACAATAAAGGCGCGATCTTTGCAAATGAAACGATCTTTAAGCTCCAGGATTTCCTCAAAGGCGGACTCCCGCAGACAATTGATGATTTCCTCAATGAGTTTGATAACGGCAACCTGCTCAAGTCGAACTATATCCTGAGCTGCGAGAACGGCATAAATGTCGTCCGCGTAAATTACTTTGTCGGCAGAAAGATCTATGAGATCAAGGTAATAAGAAAGACAGGCGAGCAGACAGGCAAATACTTCTCAGGCGAAGTATTAAACCTTGTTATCGTTGATGACATTACTCAGATCAAGGATGACGAGAGAAGACAGAAGGACCTCGCTGCGAACGTATCGCACGAACTCAAGACACCGCTCACATCCATCAACAATTCTGTATTCTCAATAATCAATGCATGCGGAAAAGGAAAAATGCCCGACAGGGACAATCTCCTCACATGGTCACAGCGAATACAGGATAATTCGACCAGGATGCAGGATATCGTCAATGACTTCCTCGTTCTTTCGCAGTGCTCACACACTAGCAGGATGGGTATATTTGATATCCGCGAATGCGTAGAGCAGGCTTATGCCGGAATGGCTGACTACCCCGGCAGCAGAGGCGTGGTATTCACGCTTCCCGACGATACCCCGATGCCGCTTCTCTATGGTAATCACAAGCTGATAATCAGATGCATCATCAACCTGCTTACAAATGCCGTCAAGTACATCAATTATGACGGAAAGACCGCAAGGAACCAGATCCACGTCAGCCTTCACATGATCGATGACAGAGTTGCCGTTCAGGTTGAAGACAACGGAAGAGGAATCCCCGCCAAGGATATCGACCATCTTTTCGAGAGATTCTACAGAGTCGACAATTCAGGTTCCCGTGAAGTCGGCGGTTCGGGGATCGGTCTTGCCATAGCAAAAGAGATCGCCGAGATGCACGACGGTGTCATAAGCGTATCATCTGTATTCGGCAACGGTGCTACATTTACATTAAGCCTGCCGACTGCCAAGTCAGTATTTAACGGGGTAACACAGGACGTAGTGACCGGTGTTATCAGCGAAAAGCCGCTCTACAGGGCAGCAGCATATTTCATGGGACTGCAGGAATGTGAAGCCGTTAAGTCGCTCGGATACACGGATCTCGACAAGCTCGTTGAGGAATATGAAGCCATCAGCGAGACTGACGTCCCGGCGCGTGACAAGGCTCTTACAAATCTCCTCAGGGCATTCGGCAAGGAAAGATTCGCAAGCCTTGAAGATGAACTGTTAAGCACGGATGACTTCGACGATGTTGACGGTCCGGTAACCGGACTTGACGCCGAAGACATCGCACAGACATCCCCCGAAGCCGAAACGGCAGAGAAAGTCGCAGAAGCGGCACAGCCTGCTGAAGCCGTAACCGTTGAAAGTACTGACGGAACGGTTGAAGAAGACAAAGCAAAGAACGAACCGGAGGCAAAAGCAGATCCTACTGCCGAAGACGAAGAACTTCTCAGAGAGCAGTTTGAGCGTGCAGTAGCACAGCGGGCAGCCGAAAAAGCTGAGGCCGAGAGGATCGAGAAAGAGCAGCAGCTTCAGGCTAAGGCCGAGGCCAGAAAGCTCCTTACACAGCCGGTCGTCCAGATAAGCGCCGATCAGAAGCCTGCACAGCAGACCAAGAAGGACGTGATCGACAGAAAGACAATTCATCCTATTACAACAGGAAAAAGGTATAATAGGGGGCGCGCTACGCCGGAGAGAGAAGATGCGGCAGCATCCAAGCCTGAGCAGACGGCAGAAAAAACGGGCGGTGAGACCAAGTCTTCGCTTAAGAAGCTGCTTGACGATTCAACGCCTCAGCACATGAAGTAATGGAGTGTCTTTGTGGAAGACAACAATGTAAATAGATCAAAGCCTTATGCTTACGAGATCACGGGCGGTACTCCGCTCCGTGGTGATATAGACATAAGCGGAAGCAAGAATGCTGCACTGGGCATTATTGCAGCATCAGTAATGGTCGACGGACCGTGCACGTTGGAAAATGTTCCTGACATCTCTGACGTTAAGGTCATGTTCGATCTCTGCAGGTCACTGGGTGCTACTGTTGATGAGATCGACACCCACACTTTCAGGATAGACCCTACAACGATAAATACATATAAAGCTTCGGGTCCGCTCGTTTCAAAGATCAGAGCGTCTTATTACCTTATGGGCGCGCTTCTTGCCCGCTGCGGCAAAGCATCCATAAGACTTCCCGGCGGCTGCGATTTCGGCCAGAGGCCCATAGACCTTCACCTTAAGGCTTTCCAGCTCATGGGTGCAAAGGGCGCAAGACCTTCTGAGATCAGCAGTGGTATCGTAAACCTTGTTGCCGAGCCTCTTCGCGGAGCCAAGGTTTATCTTGATATCGTCAGCGTCGGCGCGACAATAAACGCCATGCTCGCTGCATGCAAGGCTGAGGGCAGGACAGAGATAATCAATGCCGCGAAGGAACCTCATATAGTTGACGTTGCGAACTTCCTTAACTCGATGGGCGCACGCATCAAGGGCGCAGGTACGGATACGATCAAGATCACGGGCGTACCCTTTCTTCCGGGCAACTTTACATATTCGATAATCCCCGACCAGATCGAGGCAGGAACATATATGATCGCAGCCGCTGTAACCAAGGGCGATGTTACGATCCACAACCTGATCCCTACTCATATGGAACCTCTTACTGCAAAGATGAGGGAAATGGGATATCAGATCGAGGAAGGCGACGAATCGATCAGGGTTTACCTGAACGATCCTGCTGATGAGATATATTCAACAAGCGTAAAGACATCACCTTATCCTGGATTTCCGACGGATCTTCAGCCCCAGACCGTAGTGCTCCTGTGCTCGGCAGAAGGCCAGAGCCGCATGCATGAAAATGTCTGGCAGAACAGATTCCAGTATGTTCCGGAACTTGCCAAGATGGGTGCAAACATCAACGTTTATGAGCGCATAGCGTGGGTCAACGGAGTTACGCGTTTCATGGGAGCGACGGTTGAGGCGACTGACCTCAGAGCCGGAGCGGCGCTTGTATGCGCGGCGCTTGCGGCTGACGGAGTCTCACATATAAATCATGCGAACAGGATCGACAGAGGCTACGAGCATATAGTTCAGAAGCTTACGAGCCTGGGTGCTTCGATCAGACGTGTGAATATCGAAGAATACAGCGAAGAGGATACAGAGGCATGACGGGACCCGACAGGATAGTTCCCCTTTATTCTTCAAGCAGCGGCAATTCGACATTGATCAAATCCAACGGGGCATATATTCTTGTCGACTGCGGAGTGTCATGCAAGATGACCACTCAGGCACTCATCAAGAGCGGTGTCTATCCGGATGACATTTCGGCCGTATTCCTCACACACAGACATACCGATCACATTAACGGTGTTAAGATCTTTTCGAAGAAATACCACACTCCGATATACGGCACGAGCGCGACACTGGCCCCATTGGATGAGCTTTATTCACCGGTTACCGTTATTGCCGAGAACGACATAATCAAGCTCGAGAACGGTCCCGAGGTAAGAGCATTCCCGACACCTCACGATGTTCCGGGTTCTGTCTGCTATAGGATAATAAATCCGGAGACGGGAAGATCCATTTCCGTAATGACCGATCTCGGCCGCATGAACGACGGGATGAAGGGATTTGCCAGGAACAGCGATGTCATCCTCCTCGAATCAAATTACGATCCTTACATGCTTGAGAACGGACCATATCCTTATCCGCTCAAGAGACGCATTTCGGGCGGCCACGGACATATCAGCAACAATGAATGTGCCGAAGCAGCCGAGTTTTTCATTGCAAACGGCACGAAAAAGTTCATTCTGGGGCACCTGTCTCCCCATAACAACACTGAGGAGATCGCGGCACAGACCTTTGTTTCCTATCTTGCGGATAAAGGTCTTGTCAGAGACATGGATTATGAGCTGCGCATAGCAAAGAAGTCCGAGCCAACGGAAGGATACGTACTGTGAAGATCAACGTAATCTCACCGGGTAAGATCAAGGACAAGTGGCTCAAGGACGGGATCGCGGAATATCAGAAGAGGATATCCAGATTCTGCACACTTGAATTCATTGAGGTCAGTGACGTTCCGGATTCGATCCCGGTAGAAGAAGCGCTTAAGCGTGAGGGCGAAGCGATACTTGCGCGCGTGAAGCCGAATGACGTACTCTGGGTCATGGATCTCGGCGGCGAGAACGTCACTTCAGAAAAGCTGTCCGCATATCTCATGGCTGACATAGAAAAGGGCGGAGGAACGCTTGTCATAGCCATAGGCGGCAGCAACGGCATTTCTCCTGAAGTCAGGAAAAGAGCCACGAGGCGCATAGCTTTCGGAAACGTCACCCTGACGCATTTCATGACACGCCTTATCCTTGCCGAGCAGCTTTACAGGGGCTTCCGTATAGCGCACGGAGAAAAATATCATAAATAGTTCAGAAACTTTTCTTTAGTTTACTAAAGAAAAGTATTGACAGCCTGAAGGGTTGCCGATATAATCCTTTAGTCAACTAAAGTAGGAGGGCATATGGCTAATAAATTCTACACACCGGACGGATTTACGGATCAGCTTCCCGGCGTTTGCGCATTTAAAAGAGAATTAGAGGCACGTCTCAGGAACCTCTTCCTGATGAACGGCTATGATGAGATCGAGACTCCCGGTATCGAGTATTTCGATGTATATAAGAGTTTTGTTGCTGAAGAGGAGCTTTACAAGTTTACCGACGGCAAGGGCAGGCTTCTTTGCACCAGATATGACGGAACGATCCCGGTTGCAAGATATGCCGCAGGCAGAAACGATACACTTCCCATAAGATTATCTTATATAGAGAATATGTACCGTGCCGGCCAGATCGGCGGCGGAAAGCAGAGCGGATTCACCCAGGCAGGCATCGAGCTTCTCGGTGCTTCAGGCTCAAAGTCTGATGCCGAAGTCCTGGCTCTTGCAATAAAGTCCGCACTTGAGATCGGACTTACAGATCTTCAGGTTTCAGTCGGCCAGGTACAGTTTTTCAAGGGACTTTCAAGACAGCTCGGTCTTTCGGGCGAGACTATCGCCAAGGTCAAGGCTGCCATTTCGAACAGGGATTCCGTAACGATCGAAAAGCTCGACCTCAGCCGTGAGGACAAGGATACGCTCCTCATGATCACCGAGTGCGGCGGAACATACGATACGATCGATACGATGCTTCCGAGAGTCACCGATGAAGGCGCGAAAGCTGCTCTCGGAAACATTAAGGAGATCCTGGACATCATGGAGCGGTACGGTTACCTCAAGTATGTATCCGTAGACCTCGGACTTATCGAGAGCATCGACTACTATACCGGAATGGTCTTCAAGGGCTATACCTACGAGGTGGGTTTCCCGGTATTCGGAGGCGGAAGATACGATGATGTTTCCAAGACATTCGGCAAGGATATGTCAGCTGTCGGTTTCTCCATTTCGCTGACGCTTGCGATCACCGCGCTCATGAGACAGGACAAGTTCACACCTGCTGCAGGTGCGACGGTTATAGTCGGAGGCGATTTCGAAAGAGCCATCGCAACCGCTGAGGCTCTCAGAGCTGAAGGAACGGCTGCAGTCCTCGACACTACAGGAATGTCCGAGGAAGAACTGGATAGTTATGCAAAGGCAAGAGGCATTGAGACCATTATGTATATGAACGGAGGTGAAGCCTGATGCTTACAATAGCTTTATCAAAAGGCAGGCTCGCCGATCAGACACTCGATCTGATGGAAAAGGCAGGATATGACGTTACCGCTGCGCGTGAGAAGTCACGCAAGCTTATACTAGAGGACCAGTCCGCAGGACTCAGGTTTATCCTCGCAAAGCCTTCCGACGTACCGACATACGTCGAGTATGGTGCTGCGGATATCGGAGTTGTCGGAAAGGACACGCTCCTTGAGGAAGGCAGACAGCTCTATGAGGTATTGGATCTCGGCCTCGGAAGATGCCGCATGTGCGTCGCAGGCCCCGCTTCATTGAAGGATAAGCTCGATGAGATCCCCAATAAGCGTGTAGGAACCAAATATCCGAACATTACCAGAAACTATTTCGAAGGCGTAAAGAAGGAAAGTGTTGAGATAATCAAGCTCAACGGTTCCGTAGAACTCGCACCGTTGACGGGCCTTGCCGAGGTCATCGTCGACATTGTTGAATCAGGAAGAACGCTTTACGAGAACGGACTTGATGTACTTGAGACCGTCGCTGACATTTCCGCCAGACTCGTCGTTAACCGCGTGTCCATGAAGATGAAGGCAGACGAGATCAAGCCCATGATCTCCAAGCTCCGTGAAGCTTTAGAAGAAGGAGAATCATAATATGCGCTGCAAACTCGTGGAAGGCACAAAAGAAAACCTGAA
>JAIKZM010000016.1 GCA_024682215.1 Saccharofermentans sp.
TTAACCGTTGATGATGGTCAGGAACTTTGCGTTGTCCGTGACTGCCCTCTGGCCGTGAGGCTTCTCGGGGTTGAAGTAGATGGAATCGCCTGCGTTGAGCGTGAACTCTCTGTCTCCGACTACTACCTTGATCGTTCCTTCGATCACGTAGTTGAATTCCTGGCCGCCGTGCTTAACGAGCTCTGCAGTCTCGGACTTTGAAAGGGTAACGATCATCGGATCCATCTGTCTGTGCTTGTAGTTGAAAGCCAGTGCGCTGAATGAATAACCGGGATAACGCTCGACCTTGACGCCGTTGCCGCCTCTTACCACGGTGTAATCGTCCATTCTCGGAACATCGCCCGTCATGAGGACCGTAGGGTCAACCCTGAACAGTTCAGCGACTTTATAAAGGAGGCTGATCGGAATCTCTTTTGCACCGGTCTCATATGCAAGATATTCGTCCTTGCTGACACCTATATTGCGTGCGACGTCATCCGCATCGAATTCGAGTATGTCACGAAGCTCTCTGATCCTCTCGGAAATCTGCTTGATGTATTCGTTCATGTCAGGCCTCCATATATATACTTGAAATCTATTTCTATTATAAGCGGCAGATATTATACAACATATTGAGCTGTTTTGCGAAAACAGCTTCAAATATGCTAAAAAGAGCTCCCAATATGGGAAGATGTCAGCCTTTAAGAGCGGCGCCGTCCTTAAATGCGTTGCCGACCTTTTCACCTAAGGCGATATATGTGTTGTTGCACGGGTCGAATGTGATGGGCTTTAGTTTCTTAGGATCGACCTTGCCGTCGGTGCAGACGCTCTCATCTGCTGAAACATTGACAATCTCGCCGATGAGGATGCCGTCTTCAAAGCTCTTGACCTTGCATTCGAGTGCCATCGGAAGCTCGTCGATCAGGGGAGCATCTACAAATGCGCTCTTTGTTGCGTGGAAACCTGCTTTTGCAAACTTATCAGGAACTGTCCTTCCTGATTCAATTCCGACATAGTCGCAGGGAATGACCTGATCCTCTGTTGCCATGCTGACGGTAAACGCTCCGCGTACGGCAAGGTTTTCGGTCGTCTTGTGCTCTGATAGGCTTATTGTTATCTCTTTGAAATCCGTGGTGATTCCCCATGCGGCATTCATGGCATTTGGGACTCCGTTTTCATCGTAAGTGCCGATAATGAGAACGGGCTGTGGCAACATAATGGGTTTTGCTCCGAAATCGATTCTGCTCATGAGGGACCTCCGTAATTAACTGTGTGTGATAAAGGGAAGATTCAGGTTCTCTTCCTTCCAATATTATATTGCGGAAATGCTAAAAAGGCACTTTTTGATCTGAACGTAAACAAAGCCTCCGTACAACATAGGGTGTAAAGGAGAACGGAGGCTTCGTTTATATGGTTGTAGAGGGAGTTGATGTCCCGACAGACGGATAAATGAGTGCAATAACCTCTCATTTTCCAATGAACAAAAACAGTCCGATTGACCTAGCTGCTTTCTCACATTATTATTTTATCGACACTGTGTCGATTTTCAATGGACAGAATATCTGCGTTTGATGTAAAATCAACAGAAGTGAAAAAAGTGTCGATTCCGGAGGCGTGAACGTGAGCAGTACAAGAAGAACACAAATGACAAGGAAACTTTTCAGAGATGCCTTGATCGAACTGCTGCAGACGAAACCGTTCCAGAAGATTACCGTTAAAGAGATCTGCGAACAGGCAGATCTGAACAGGACTACTTTCTACCTTCATTACGATGACCTTGACCAGCTGTTGGACGAAATAGTTGAAAATTTTAAAGAAGGTCTGGACCGATATTTCCCTCCAATCTCAGATGAAACAGACAGGATCAACCGGCTTAATGAATATATTTCATATGTAAAGGATAACTACAAGGTCTTCAGGATCCTTATGAGTAATGACCAGGCCGTAGGAAAGAGAAAAAAGATCCTGACTGATCTGCTCGGTGAAAGAGTAAATTCGCACCATGCACAGGGCAGACATCCTGAAGGAAGGTATATTTATTATTTTATCCTCGACGGAAGCATCAGCATGATCCTTCACTGGATCGACAATAAATTTGATCTGAGTCCTGATGCTCTGGCAAGACAGATAGATGCGCTCTGTTATCCTGTTTACGAACATTATTTCGGTTAAGTGATCGATGTTCTTTCGAGTAAACTAATAATATAGTCAGCTTGCAAACCCTTGAAAACATTGCGTTCTACCAACGGTCGATAGACCTCGGGACAAAAAACTGATAGGTTTAGGATAGCAAAATCGTCTGGAGGGGTCCTATGGGTTACCGCAAATTTCTATGTTTTTTATTCTCAATCGTGCTGGTCGTTACTTCGGTCTGTTCGGTGTCTTTTGCTGACACTACGGAAGAAGGTAAAGTTTGTACGACTCCGAGCGGGATCACACTGACTATCCCGAATGGCTTTGAGAATATTTTATGGCCCGGCATCGACGAGAAAGATCCGCTCCTTGCTTCGTACGGTCTGAACAAGAGCGCGGCGCAGAGCCTGTACGAACAGGGCGGGATCGAATTACAGTGCAATAAAGGTATAGATGGCATCATGGGCGGCGGTGGTGACCGCCCGACTGCTGACAAAGCAATTCAAGTCGTTATCTTCGAGAAGAATGCGCCTTCCGATCTGAATTCCACATATGCTGAAAATATCCAGCCGATGTCACCGGCCAGTTTCGGAAATACGGAAGCTTTCGGTTATGGCATGATCGATGTAAACGGCATTCCCGTATACAAGATC
>JAIKZM010000024.1 GCA_024682215.1 Saccharofermentans sp.
TGTCTGCGGAATAAATCTCCATCAGTCATTCCTCCTTGGTTCTAAATTCAATAACTTTCCTATTATAAAATATTTGATAGTCTAATTCCACAAAACGCGAAACATATTTTAAATATTTTTTGTGCATTTGGGTTTAATGCCACACCAATGCCTCAAAGACAAAAAAAGAGGCCGCGCATTTGCGCAGCCTCCGTTTGCTTTTTCTGGATAAAACTGATTATCTTACTCTTCTTGTTTCCTGAAGAGGTCTCTCGAAGATAAGGATAACGCGGTCTTCCTTTGTATTGAATGTACCGCCGGAAAGCGATGCAGTCTCGGAACCGCCAAGGGAGGAAATGAGCTTTCCGCCGTCATCATCGATCGCGGAAACGAGCTTCCATCCTTCAGAAGCCTTCTTCTTGAGGATCTCGGAAAGAGCCTTGACGTCAACCTCGGACATTCTGTTATGAGTGATCGTCTCAACAGAATATTCCTTAGGGCCGTCCGATGAACCGGAACCGCCTTCTCTTACCTTCTTCTCAAGCGCAGCGATCGACTCGTCGAGCGCAGCAAGCTTCTTCTCCAGCTCAGCCTTCTCCATCTCTTTCTCCTTAATCTGATTTTCAAGATCTTCGATCTGCTTCATCATCGAACCCTTCTCGCTCTCGCTAAGGGCAGCTTCCTTGAGGAATACGGCCTGCTTTTCAGCATTGAGAACGATCTCCTGGGCAGCAGCCTCAGCAAGAACGGTTGCCTTCTTGGAATCAGCGATGATGCGCTTTGCATCTTCGAGTTCGTTCTTTAATCCGCCGATCTCACCTTCGATCCTCTTCTGCTCGGCAATATACTGGTTCGTGAGCTCTTCTGCGTTGTTCTTCTTGGCCTCAACAACCTCGAGATCAGCATTGGCGGCAGTAACTCTCTGGTTAAGTTCTTTCTCTCTTGCTTCAAGATCAGATCTGACTGATTCTATCTGCTTATTAAGTTCTTCCTTGGCGGCAGCTGTCTGCTTGGTGATCTCATCACGTGTCTTGGCAGCCTCCTCAGCTTCAGCCATGACCTTCCTTGCCTGTTCGGTAAGTCCGTCAAGCTCGTCCTGAGCCTGCTTATTGCGCTTCTCGAGTTCTGCGATGATCTGGTCACGCTCCGCGTTGGCAGCAGCGATAAGCTTCTCTGTCTCAGCCTTGGCCTTGTCGCGCTCAGCCTCTGCCTGATCCTTTATCTTAAGTGCTTCGGAAGCCTGCTCCATGGAGACCTTCTTGGACTCCTCGGCGATCCTGATCTTCTCTTTCTCGAAATCCTCGTTGAGCTTGACGATCTTCGCTTCAAGAGCCTTGATCTCCTTGGCCTTCTCAGCCTGGATCTTATCGGCATTGTCCATCATTGCCTGGACTTCTTCTGCCTGCTTGACAAGCTCATTACGCTTGTCCATAGCTTCCTTATATTCTTTCTCGACCTGAACGGCGAGTTCCTCTGTCTGGCGCTGTGCCTCTTCAAGGATGCGCTTCTGCTCAGCCTGAGCGGCAGCGATCATCTCGTCGTGCTCTTTCTTGGTCTTTTCCTTAGCCTCTTTTACAATGGTGTCAGCTTCCTTGCGCATTGCATCGCGCTTCTCGCGTGCTTCACCTACTTCATTGCGGATGGTGTCAACAGTCTGCTCAAGAGCGATCTTCTCGTCGAGCTTCTTCTTCTGGAAAGCTGAAAACTCCGAATCGAGCTTTAGCTTCTCGGAATTAAACTTGTCCTGCATCGTGGCGTAGTCGCGCTCGAGCTTTTCCATAGCTTCGATAATGCGCTTCTCTTCTTCACTTCGTTTAGCTTCGGCGCGAGCGATCTTCTCCTGTTCCCTCTGCTCAAGAACCTTTTTGGCATCTTCAGCTGCAGAATGCACATCGCCCTGTGAAGCCTTCTGGAAGTCGTATTTGCACATTGAGCAACGTGCTACGTTGTCTCCCATCATTACACCGCATACCGGACATCTCTTCATATCTTATCTCCCTGATTTTCGGACCGTCTGAAAATTACACGGTTCCTGTATAAGCCTGTTATATTATACTCCCTCTAAATAAAAAAGTTTTGTTTTTTTGAACCTGTAAATTTGAATTTTTAGTAAACATCAATAGAATAAGCGTTTTCAGGCTTACTTTTATTGTGTCCGTTGTCCACATGTCGAAAAGAATATCACTCGTATAATTATATAAATCAAACCGAGGGGGAACAAAGAAATGAATAACCTTTCCCGCAAGATCGCGGCTGTCATCATGTCTGCAGCCGTTTTTGCCGGAGTATTCTGTGGCTGCAGCAAGAATGCAGGTGCAGGAAGCACTGTAACAGTAGGCATTACCCAGGAACCTAACGTTTTAGATCCGCACACAGTCACTGCCGCAGGTGACCGCGAGATCATCTTTAACGTATACGAAGGACTTTACAAGTTCGATTCCGACGGAGTACTCAATCCCTGTCTCGCTACAGGCTACGAACTTTCGGATTCGTTGGATGAATATATTTTCACTATCCGCAAGGGCGTTAAATTCCATAACGGCAAGGAAATGACTCCTGAAGACGTCGTTTTCTCGCTTTCACGCGCAGCAGGACTTCTTTCCGGTCAGGATAAGGCACCCGTTGATGATCTTAAGGTGATCAGCGATGTCAAGATCAGCCAGGATGATGCAAACAAAGTTATCGTTAAGCTCAAGGAGAAGAGCAGCGAGCTTTTGAGCTATTTCACTGTAGGCATCATTCCTGCAGGTTATGAAGACTGCAAGACAAAGCCTGTCGGAACAGGTCCTTTCAAGTTCGATTCATATAATCCCGGTCAGAATGTCACACTTTCAAAGTTTGACGGTTACTGGGGCACGAAGGCAAATATCGATAAGGCTGTTTTCAAGATCTGCGCTGACATGGATGCCGGAATGGTAGAGCTCACCAACGGAAGCATCGACATCTTCCCTCACTTCACCACTGACCGTGCAAAGCAGATCGACCAGACAAAATTCAAGATCGATTCCAATGTTTCCAACATGCCTCAGATCTTCATCCTCAATGACAAAGTCAAGCCTTTTGACAACGTTAAGGTCCGTGAGGCTCTGAACTATGCCGTAAACAGAAAAGACATCATTTCAGTCTGTGCTGACGGAAACGGCGTTGAACTCACAACTGCCATGAGCCCCGCCATGGGCAAGTACTATGACAAGTCTCTTGACGGCACATATTCCTATGATCCCGAGAAGGCAAAGCAGCTCCTTTCTGAAGCCGGCTTCCCCAACGGATTTGAAACAACCGTCACAGTCTGCTCATCCTATCTCATTCATGTAAACGCCGCTGTTGAGATCGCAGCCGAGCTCAAGAAAGTCGGCGTTAACCTCAAGATCAATCAGGTTGACTGGGCTACATGGCTTGATCAGGTTTATTCCAACAGGAACTATGACACTACTGTCATCTGCGTTGACAGCGCTTTTGCACCTTACGATGTATTAAGCCGCTACGCTTCCGACAGTTCCAAGAACTTCTTCAATTATTCAAACGCAAGGGTTGATGAACTCTTGAAGCTCATTCCTACGGAAAGAGACGAAGCAAAGAAGGTCGAGTACTATCACGAGATCCTCAAGGAAATGGTCAAGGACAACAACAACGTCTACATCCAGGATCCTACGTCCATCACGGTCGTAAGCAGCCGCATCGAAGGCTACAAGACATGGCCTATGTACGTAGTTGACCTTTCAACAGTCAAGGTTGTCAAATAAAGAAGCCTCACAAGCTTACAAAACAAAATGCCGCAGTCTTAAAGCTGCGGCATTTTTGTTATTTGGTTTATTCTTTTGGAAATATGTTCTTCTCGTAAAAGTGCTTGATTATCGAGCGGCGGGTTACGATCCCTATGAACATGCCCCTGTCATCGGTGATCGGGACAAAATTCGTCTCCATCGCCCTGATTATAAGGTTTTCTATCGAAGCGCTTATCGTAACCGGCGGATTCTTCTTCGTCTGAACCAGAAGATCCATCAGACGGAAATCCTCCAGATTCTCTATTGCCATGGTATGCGGCTCTCCGCCTTCTCCCTTGATTATGAACCAAAGGAGATCCCCCTCGCTTACGGTAGCGACATAATGACCGTCACGGTCAAGGACCGGGACAGCCGAAAAGCCTGTAGCATGCATCTTTTCGAGAGTCTGCCTTACAGTGAAATCAGAATATACGAAGATTACATCCTGTTTGGGGCGCGTAAAGAAAGCAATATTCATGTTATTCTCCCAAGATCAGTTTCCGCCGAGATCCTTGTCGATACGCACCTGGAACGGAGTCGCGGTGAGACCGTTCTGTGCGTGAAGCGGAGTTGGGCCGTAAGAGAAGAATGCATAACGTACCTTTGAAGGATACTCGACCATAGGACATGAAAGAAGGATGGTCTTTCCGTCAAAGTCGACCGTAGCCTCAGCAGGGAAAAACTCTCCGTCCTCACCTGCGACCTCAAATCCCGAATCCTCGGGACCGAAACCGGCTGTAAGGTTAAGGAGCATGTAATCACCGCCGAATGTGATCTCAACACCTTCGCCGCGGCGGGCATCGATGATGAAAGGCGAAACGGCTTCAATGTTTTCAAATCCGTAAACGAACTTCTGCGCAAGGAGTGCAAGCCTGTCGCCCGGAGTCTTCTTGTCAGAAGGATACATGTTGTCAAATTCACCGCAGTCTGCCGTAACAGCCATATAAACATTTCTCATGTCAATTGCAACGATCTGCTGCTGCTCACGCAGGAGCGGCCATGACATGTCATCGTAGCCCATGTACTTGCGGTCTTTGGAAATATACATCGGGAGCTGGCAGAAGATGAACGGGAGTTCATCATCGAAGAAAACTTCACGCCATTCCCTGATAAGCGTCTCAAAAGCATGTCCGTATTCGGTCTGATGGCCGTCAGTATCTGATTCGCCCTGATAGAAGATTACGCCTCTCAATGTGAAAGGGGCGATCCTCAGGATCATGCTGTCGAAGAAAGAACCCGGATGTCTTACGGCTCTCGGGCCAACCGGCGGCGGCCACGGTGCAGGTCCGATCTCACGCTCTGCCTCGAGATACGTAAGGAAAGGATTCTCTATGAGAGCCTCATCCAGTTTGTTGTTATATTCTCTCTCCCGCTTGGAAAAGTCGGCAGCAAATCTATCGAATTCATCGGGAGTGTATTCGGACGAGCGTTCATCAAATTCCTTGATGTAAGCCTGTCCTTCTTTTGTTGTCATAAGGCTTTCAACGCTCTGCCAGCAATCGATGGTCGAACCGCCGAAAGTACACTGGATGATTCCGATCTTGGCGTCGATACGCGATTCGATGGACTGTGCGAAATAGAAAGCCACAGCACTCATATCGCCTGCAGTCTCATAATCGACATCGATCCAGGCAGACTCTTCTTCAGCCTTCGCCTGAGCTTCATCCAGGAAACCTGCCTTGGGAACTTTGTAATATCTGATCTCAGTCTTCTCGATCTTCGGGATCAGGTATTTTGCAAATTCACTTCTGGCAAGAGGGTATTCCATGTTAGCCTGTCCGGCAGCCAGCCAGACTTCGCCGGCATATGCATTCTTTATGATGACGGGCTCTGAACCTTCAGCGGTTATCCTTATCTCGAAAGGTCCGTCAGGTTCTTCAATAGGATCGGCACAGATCAGGAAACTTCCGTCTTCTTCCGTAACAGCTTCAGCTGCCACAACGCTTTCCTCTTCCTTGAAGAGCTCGCATCTGACGGTACACTTCGTGTCGGAGTTACCGAATACACGCAGTTCAGCGCCCCACTGGAACACCATGTTGTCTTTAAAGATGCCGTTTAACCTGATTGCCATATTTGTTTATTATATCTCACCTGTTGAGCATTTGTTATTGTCTTTTTGGTGTCAAAAGAGCTGACTGATGAAAAGGTAAGCCTGGCCAGCGTCCCCGTTGATCGTGATAAAGCCCTGTGCGACAGCGGAAGCAAAAGTCATAACGCCGTTAAGCACAGCTGTTAACGCGTCAGCATCCGCATCGATGTAGAAAGGAGCATTGATGTATTCATAAGGCGCGACTTCAACATTGCCTTCCTCAACTTTGACATAGAAGGGCTGATTGTCGAGATTCCCCTTCAGCGTGATCTGCGTGGCAGTATCCCTGAGGAATTTTGTCTTTGCGGCTTTCTGCTCAACGGCTCTGAAAATGCCTGCAAATGTAGGTTCAACTTTAGTCTTGGAACTCATAGATCTTCCTCCCCGGATGTTACGATTTTAAGCTTCCGCTTTTTCCGTTTCTTCTGAAACGGGCTTTTCTTCATCTGTTTCAGGCTCATTCTGCGGGATGCCTTCCACACTCGCTCCGCTCTCAAGCTCCCTCTTTTCCTCAGGAACATAAGGTGCGGTGCCTTCTTCGGTAACCGCTGCTGAAACCTTTTCGACCGGCATGAGCTTCTTTTCGATGAACAGGATCCAGGATGTCGGGATTATCTTGGATGCCACATGAAGAGCCTTCTGTGAGAACCCGTATACAAGGATCTGTTTTCCGGCTCTTGAAGCCTTTAAGGATGCCTTCGCGAGCTTAACCGGGTCAGCAACGACATATTGCCTTATGCCGGTGAATTCCGCCTGCGCTCCGCCCGTGGCCTTGCGCTGAAAATCCGTATTGACCGGACCGGGGCAAACAGTAGTGACTATTATGTCGTGGTCGATAAGCTCATAGTAGAGCGCTCTCGAAAACGAAATGACAAACGCCTTGCTTGCCGCATATGCCGCAAAACCGGGCTGCGGAAGAAATCCCGCCGATGATGCTATGTTGATGATCCTGGGACTGTTATCCTTTGTCCACACCGGAGTCTTTGTGATCATGTAAGGCAGGCAGATCCTGGTAAGTTTTGCCAGGCTCGTGCAGTTAACGTCAACAGTATCCTCGATAGCCTTTGAAGGATGATCTTCAACGGCACCTTTCATTCCCATTCCGGCGCAGTTGATGAGAAGTCCCACCTGCGGCTTTTCCAAAGCCAGACGGTCGGCAAGAACAGACAGGTCTTCGGGTGATGCGAGATCAGCCTTTACGGGAACGACACGTTCTTCACCCAACAAAGTCTTTATCTCGATGAGCTTATCCTCGTTTCTGCCGACTGCCCATATCTCGTCAAAAGGAACACAGCCGTATATGCCGTGCTCTTTGACTATCTCCTCGAGAAAAGCTTTCCCGATGCCGGATGAAGCCCCGGTGATTATCGCGATATTTCTGCTCATGCCAAAATGACCTCCGATGACGGTCTTCTATGTTAATAATACACCAAGAGACATATCACCTGTTGAACTATCTGTTAATTCTGCGCGCATATAAAAACGGAGGTTTCAAAAACCTCCGTTTGACAGTTTGCTTATGTGCCGTAATTCTCAGGATCGATCGGTTTGAAACCGAAGACCGGCTCAGCCGCCGTCGGTGCCTTATGGGCATTCGGATCAAGGATTGCGGGCTTTTGTCCTTCGAGAACTGAACCCATTGCCGCATTCTGAACCTGCTGCTTTCTTTCACCGTCTCCGATCACGCCTGTGGGACGTACGATCCCGCCATATGCGTTAGAACCGGTTTCGGTGCCGCTCTGGTTATCCTTAACAGCTGATGACCTTGAGAAGAATGCCGACTTGTGAGTCTTTGCCTGAGAAGCATAGCTGACCTGCTGGTTCTGCTCTTCCATGGCAGCCTTGCGCTCTGCTTCCCTTTCAGCTTCGGCCTTTGCCTCCTCGAGTGCCTGTGCCGACTGCTTGAACGGGCTTATTACTGCCGTGTTCGGATCTGCCCAGACGGGAGCCCTGCCGCTATTGGTTGCTCTTCCGTTCAGCAGGTTTCCGAGCTGATTGGAATTTGAAGAAGCTTTTGCACGTTCAGGTGAGATAACCGGACCCGTCTTGGGTGCTGCAGCCGCTGAAGCACCTACTCCGAGAGATGCTCCTGACTGCTTCGGTGCTGCCTGTGGTGCAGGTGCTGCCGTTGCCGCGGGAGCTGTGGGAGCTGCGCTGGCCGGCTTTGATGCTGCTACGGTTCCGGCTGCAACTGCTGCTGCACGGTTTACGGAGAAAGCGGACGGACGCTTGATGGGCGCATGCTGCTTAACTTCGCTCTTTGCAGATACAACAGGAGCTGCCTTCTGTGCCTTCATGGCTTCACGCATGGCCTGCTGTTCTCTTGCAGCTTCTGCCCTCTCCCTTGCGAGCTTAACAGCCTCATTATCGGACTGCGCAGCCGGTATTGCCGGTTTTGTTGCTGCCGCTGAAGGTCCCTTTTGAGGAGTAAACTTCTGCGACTGCTTGAAAGCAGAAGAAACGATCTTATCTGAAGGATTATGAGCACCTGTTGAGGGCTTAAATGCCGATGAGACGATCTTATCCGAAGGATTGTGAGCGCCGGCAGAAGGCTTGAATGCCGATGTCATGATCGAACCGTTGTTATTCTGCTGTGTTGCCGGCTTGAAAGGAACAGCGGGCTTGGCAACGGGAGCAGCGCCTTCTACAGGCTTGAACGGTGAGGCAGCCTTCTTTTCGTTACTGTCACGTGAAATGATCCCGCCTGAAGCAACTGCAGCAGCATTAGCGGCAGGTGCCGGCGTCGGAGCAGTTGCGGTTCCCGTTGAAGGTGCAGTTTCAGGTGCAGGTCCGGCTGAAGGAGCGTTAAGAGCCGCATGATTGACTGACAGTTCCTTAGGACGCTTATGCATTGCCGGAGCAACCGTCTTTGCAGCTTTCTGTTCATCAAGCTTTTCCTGCTCTTCGAGCATCTTGAGTTCTTTCTTGGATGCAGCGGTATTGCGCATATAGCCATGCTGGGTATCAGAAGCGATCGGTTCGTACTTGGTCTTTGTTCCCATGGCATAAACCAGATCACCTACGCCCGGAATGAAATCGAGTGCGATATCCTTGCCGCGCTTGCCCTGATTCCTGAGTACTCTGATTCTCAGATACACCAATCCGGCAACGATAAGGACAAGGACAAATCCAAGCCACGCAAAAGACTTTTTATTCTTAGGCAAGGTGTCATGGGACAGATTTACATCAGCAGGAGCTGTCTGCTCTTCAGTCGGCTCTGTGGTAGTCGTAGTCGTTCCTTCTCCGCTGACAACAGCAGCTATTGCAACCGATGTCGTGCTTTCCGTAGTTACAGCACCGGCTACGGTAGTTGCCGATGTCCTGGTGACCGTCTTAACTGCTTTCTTTTTGGGAGCAGTCTTTTTTTCAGTAGGTTTATGTGTAGGTTTTTTAGTAGGTTTTTTAGTAGGTTTTTTGGTTGGTTTTTTAGTAGGCTTTTTGGTTGGTTTTTTTGTCGTAGTGAACTCGCAATTGAACCCTTTGTTGCCTGTGCCTGTAATTGTTACTCTGATTGAAGTGCTGCTGATAACCTCAGTTTTGCAGCCCCACGCAGATGTTACTTTAGTTATTTTTTCAAGATTTGAAACATGTTTTCCGAGAGAAACAACGACCTTCTCGTTCCTATTACCCTTAACAACGACCGTGCATCCGTTATTCCAGGTTTTTTCAACATAATAAGTAGCCGCAGCCTGAACGTCCGGTCTCGGAGAGACGAATGTAACTATACAAAAGGCTGTAACCACACATAAATAAAGCGCAATAATCCTGCTCAACTTATTGCCTGCCGTCATCAAGGAACCCTCCCCGGTGATATACGTTAGATTGGAGTTAACATTTTGTTAACAACAAAATTATACAACGTGAACAACAAAATACAAGTGAAGCGGAAAAAATGCAGTCAAATTTGACAAGTCTGCGAATATTTTAATCGTGATAAAAAGGCACAAAAGCACCTTATCAAGGCGCTTGATCTGCGTTAAGCGTCCTTAATGCCCTGTCCGGTGATCGAATCAGGATTGGCCTTCACTTCGCCGCTGCCGGGACGTGTCTTGGCTTCAACCTTCTTGCGCTTGACGCTCGATGAAGGCCGCTTGTGCCTGACAGCTTTTTTCTCGGGTTCCTCGGATCCTTTAAATCCCTTAACAGGCTTCTCGGCAGCAGGAAGAATCGCCTCCTCACCGACCTTCATGATGTCAGGCTTTTCGGACTGTACCTCCGCCGGACGCTCAACCACCGCGTTCTCGACGTCGGTTCCGATCTGGGGCCTCATGACATTCTGAAGCATCGGGTCTTCCTCTTCCTCACCCTCAGCCTTTCTTCTGATGTTCTCGGCAAATGATCCTTTGCCGACTCTTGCGGATGTAGGTCTCTTGAGAGCCGTCGGCTTTATCTTCGCAGGTGCAGCCGAATCGGTAACAAGGGCAGGAGTGTTCGCCTCTTCTCCGACGGAATCGGAATCAAGCTCTGCCTTCTGTTCGCGCCTTGCCTCAAGAGTATTTGAATAAACGGGCCTGATGGGAGCCGTATTTGATTTCTGGAGATATCCGTTGATAACGAGCTGATCGCGCTGACGGTCGAGTTCCTCGGCTTTTTTAGATGATATGCCGAGAGATCCGAAAACCTCTATGGCTTCCTTTTCATCCCGCTCAGCTTCGCTCTTACCGCCTATGAGAGTATTGTTGGTCTCGGCTGCTTTCTCGGCAAAAGCCTCAGCTTCACGTCTTGCACGCTCGAGCTCACGCATCTTCTTTCCGCCGTCATCCTTGCGTTCCTCTATGCCGTCAACAACTTCGAGTTTACGTCTTTCGGCAGCCCAGGCCTGTTCACGCTTGCGTTTGCGGTCCTCGATAGCTCTCCAGATCGCAAAGCCCACTATCAGAGCAAGCAATACTGCAGGAACTATTATCCAGAGTACCTTCTCGTAAAGCATATTATTATGTATGGCGCTACTAAAATCGATCATTGACCGTCCCCCTTGGACTTTGACGTCTTATCACCGGCGTCGCCTTCCGGGGCACCCTCCTTATCTTTACTCGTCTTTGAAGCTGCCGCCCGCATTCCTGCCGCTACGGCAAAAACAAAAACGCCTGTGCTGACAACTACTATTATAACCGCCAAAACGATCCTTCGCACCATTGAAGGCGACGAATCCGGATCCGTTGCGGTAAAAGTTCCTGCAGTTTCCGATGCTGACGATGATGTTTCTTCGGTAACATCGCTCCGGGTGGTCCCGTCTTCGGTCTGAACTGCAGTTTCTGACGTTTCGGGAGCTGCTGTTACGATCTTGCCCGAAAACTCAGAAAGAGAAATACCGTTCGCACCAAGAGGCACCTTATGGTCGAGACCTACGAATTTGCCGGAATCATTCTGCCAGAGGACCTTTTTGACAAGACCGTACTTATCCTCGTCCCAGGTCTTGAAGTCATCCTTGACCAGTCCGCCGGTATCTCCGGAATTCGCGTTAAAGCACCAGAATGTATGATTCAGCTTCTTCTCATCGATGAGCTGTCTCAGGTAATTCATCCATTTGAGTGTGTCACCCTCCATGAATCCGCCCCATTCGCCGATCAGAATGGGAGCGATGTCCTCATCTGCTATGTAAAGCCAGAACGGTGTCCAGGCATCTTTCTTGAGGGATTCATATGTGAAATCCTTATCAAACCAGGGCTGCTTATAAACGGTCGGACCGTAATCGTGGGGTGAATATACTATCTGCTTATTGAGCGCTTCGGAACCGAGATCTACCGGATAGTCCTTAACACCCATGAGGTTTCCGCCCCACCAGGTGATGCGGTAGTCCTCTTTATCGGCAGATGTGAAGTTGTTGGTCTTGATATCCTTGGGATATATCTCGATGCCCTCGATAACGATCAGAGCATGGGGATTCTCGTTAAGAACTGCCTTTCCGGCTTTCTCGGCAACCTTTTTCCAGTTGTTAGGATCATTTGAATCGTTCCAGATCGCAACCGGTGTCTCCGGCGGCTTGCCGTGCGGCTCGTTCTTGAGATCGTATGCGACTATCGTGTCATTGTCCTTATACCTTGCCGCGAGCCATCTGAGAGATTCGATATAATCAGCCTCAGTGAGATTGTCCTTGTACCATACCGGATGATTGTGTCCGGCTGCATCAGTCTTGACAGAGTGGATGTCGACCATGATCTTCATTCCGTTCTGTTCGCAGAGAGCGATGACGTAATCGAAGATCTCAAGAGAATTCATTTTATTGAGTTCTTCATTGTAAGCGTTGTTATAGTTTGCCTTGGGATACTCACCCTTCTTCCACTGGAGAATGAGTTCTGAAGACATCGGTACGCGCAGGAGATTAAAGCCGTGATCTGCGATCGATCCGAGTGTTTCCTTGAGATTGCAGTTCCATACGCCGTCGAAAAGATTGGTCCCGGTATTGTATCCGAACCAGTTGCAGCCCGTAAGCCAGACCTGGTCACCGTTCATGTCCACGATCTTTGAGCCCTTGGTGGTGAGCCAGTCATCACCCTTCACGCCCTTGACGTTCTTAGCCGGAGCCTTTGACTCGGCAGTTCCGGCACTGCTCGCGGATTCGGAAGTTGCGGGATTGCTGCTGACCGCGCCGCTCTCCCCGTCGCCTTTTACCGAGATGAGTTTTGCCGATTTGACGTTGGTGCCGTCAACCTGGATGCCGACATTGCCGTTAAATGCCCAGCTGTTCGATCCGCTCGACGAGACTGTCGCTATGACCCGCTTGCCGCTTATCTTGTAAGAATCAAAGCCCCATCCGGAAGCTTTCTTTATCGTGCCTGAAAACTCGGCGGTAACCGTAATGGTCTTGTATCCGCTGCATCCTGAAAGACTGATCTCGAGCTGGCCGCCGTTACCCCAGCAGTTGCTCTTCGCTTTTCCTGAAGGAGCTGCGAAAACATTGACCGGGAACAGGCATATGATAAGGATTACCGCTGTCAGGAACGCTGCCTTTCGGGTAATTGTGTCAAAACGCATATATATTCATTCCTTAGAGATCGAGATTGATTTCGCGGCCGGATGACTCGTATTTCTCGTATTTGATGCCGGCTGCATCGAGCATGCGGCGCGCTGCCTGAGCTGTCTCGGTGTCGTGATACTTGTCATCAAGATAAACGATCCTGCCAACCTTCTTCTGAATGAGAGCCTTCGTACATTCATTGCAGGGGAAGAGCGTTGTGTAGACCGTATCACCTTCAAGGTCGGCAGTCTTGCTGTTGAGGACGGCATTAAGCTCCGCATGTGTCACATATGCATATTTGGAATCGAGCGTGCCGCCGCTTCTGTCCCAGGGGAATTCGTCATCCGAGCATCCGAGAGGCATACCGTTGTAGCCTACGGAAATAATGTATTTCTGGCTGTCAACGATGCAGGCTCCGACCTGAGTGTTAGGATCCTTCGATCTCTTTGAAGCAAGTGACGCTACACCCATAAAGTATTCGTCCCATGACAGGTAATCTGCTCTCTTATCGCTCATGCCGGCACCTCCGGAATAGTATTGTCCATTGATTTTACCCTACATAAAAAAGTGCCGCAACAAAATTAGCGGACAGAAACCCAACCGGGCGTCATCTGAGGATGAAACTGCAGCCTGTGGTCTTTTCTATGAGATTCTTAAGGAATTTCCACTTCTTGGGAAAATGCTGCTCGGCTCCGGCAGTCAGCTTTGTATCGTCATCAAAGACAACTGTGATCTTCCACTCGCCGGGTATCTGGGCCTGGTCGCCGAAATCATTCGAAAGGCCGCTGTTATATGCTTTCATCCATTCGAGCATTCCGCTTTTCGGGAGTTCATCTTTAAGAGTGCGGTAATCCGTATCGTTCAGCGAACGGGTGAAATTGTTATTCCACATGTAGCTGTCACGCCACTGTATGACTTTTTTCACGAAGTCATATTTAACGGCATAACCCTCGTTGCCGAAGGAAGTTATTCCGACCTCAAGTACCTTGATCTTTTCATAATCAGCAGTAAAACTCATCACTTGTCTCAAACCCGTCTCATTCAATAGTAATCCCGAAAATGCTTCCCGTAGTCGTTCCGACGACCATCATTCCGTTATATACAACGGGAGAAGCTTCGATGTTGATACCGGAAGATGTCTTCTCGGGAGTACCGATGTTCTTCGCGGTCTGTATATACTTGATTCGCTCACCGGTCTGCGCGTTGACAAGGTGTACCTGGCCAATCGAGTCGCAGATGACGATATAAGCGTTTCCGTCGGAATCATAAAAGTCGACAGGCGAGCTGTACGAGTAAATGTTCATGTTGTATTCCCATACTTTCGTACCCAGCGTCTTGTCGTAAGCGATAAGTTTGTTACCCGCAGCGAGATCATTGGTCATGCTGAAAGAGAATATGACAAGGTTGGAGATGCTCTTCTTGCCGACGATCGGATTTCCGAAGCATCCGCCGCTCTGGTCAGTCTCGGAGGTCTCACCGTTAAACGTATAGCAGGGCTCTGAAGACTGCCATTCGACTTTTCCGGTAAGTCCGTTGATCTTGTAGATATAACCTGCGCCGCTGTATTTGCCTGTTCCGCCCTGGTTGTCTACTTCCGTACCGATATATACGTAAGGAACGCCGTCCTGCTCATCGATAACGGGCGTGACATCCGAATCGTCTCCGAGGACTCTGGTCCAGACCATCTTTAAAGTGTTGAGGTCAAGGCAGCAGAGGTTTTTCGTGTTGTCAACGAAATAGCCGTAATTGCCGTAGCATGCGATGGAACTCTCAACACCCATGTGAGATGTGGTGTTGTCGGTGAAGATGTATTTATAGTGTGTTACTTCAGGTGCGACCGAGATGACTGAAGATCCTGCCGAATATGAAGTATGAAGGTCGAATGTATAGATCAGGCCGTTCTCGCAGGGCCAGATCAGGGTATCCGTCTCACCGCTGACAATGGGTGAAGAGTCAAATGCCGACCAGTTGCTCCTGTAAGCGCCGTCCTCGGAGCCGTCATAAGACCAGAGGAGTGAGCCGTCGATCAGCGAATAGATATACATACCGAAAGTATTGCCGCCGTTGTTATCGGTCTGGCCTACATAAAGGAGAGGATATCCCCTTGGATCGAGCGCGGGTGTCCCTTTAATGGAAGCGCCGACATCGATGGGCTTTCTGGTAGGTTCTCCCGTCGTCAGGTTGAGGAAGTATACCTTACCGTCAAGTGAAGCAATGATTACTTCGGCAAGAGCCGCCTGCTGCTTGGCGGAATTGTACATGTTCATGACAGCCCTTAATCCGTCCGGCCACTCAACGACCAGCGGCTGGCCAGTCCATCTGACACCCTGCCATTCAAAGCTCTGTGTTGAAGCAAGTCGTTTTCCGAGCTTGTTATATTCCCACTTCTGATTCAGTGTTCCTGCGACAACGCTCGTATAACCGAAAGATGCGCAGTTGCGGAAGTTATTGCCCCTGAATGTGAAAATGCCCGGAACTGCACCGAAATCGACCGGATCCTTGAAAAAGATCGGATTGGTTCTTGCATATCCGGTCTTGGCATCGACTATCTTCTTATTAACGAAAACCTGTTCCGAAATACCGCGTTTTGCGGGTATGGCATCGCTCTCGACCTTTGCTTCGGGGTCCATCCTGACTGCCGCAAGACCCGGATAAAGCACCGGATTCTGGTTGGGTGTCATCGGCGGGATCGGTGAAGGCGTGGGTGAGGCCACGGAAATATAGATCGAACGGCCGGAATTGATGGAAGCAAGTGTCTCAGTGGAAGTCGTCTTACGGAAATATACCGCTGCGAGGATGGCTGTGAGGATTACAAACAGCACCGTAAGCGTGACCACCATCATCATGGTGGTCTCATTGGGATCCCTTGACGGCCTGTAGAAGCTGTTATCGGGTTCGATGTACTGATCCCCGCGATTCATACGCCCTTCCTCATTGTGTACAGGCAGTTTTAAGGCTGCCGTTCCAAAAAGATAACGCCTATTTTATCACGGCTCCAAATTATTCACAAATTGTAAAGGTTTTTTTACTGTATAACAGGAACTTCTCAAAGGCTCCCTGCAAGCTCCAAAAGCTTTGAAATACGGTGATTCATGCCGGACTTGCTGATCGGAGGATCCATCAGCGCACCGAGTTCGGCTATTGACAAGCCCGGGTTTGCAAGTGTCGCTTCGGCAGCAGCTTTCAGTTCCGGGGTGAGACGTTTTGCCATATCGGATCTCAGGAGTTTCCTGATCTGCTCATTTCGTGATGCCCCTGCCTCAGACTGCCGTCTTGAATTGCTCTCGTCACAGTTGACGGTGCGTGAGACCTGACGGTTGACTTCTTTTGAAGCGCGGATATTCTCAAACTCGAGAACAGCCTTGACCGCGCCGATATAGCCGAGAAAATCTGAAACACTGTCACCTGCCTTGAAATAGATCTGGGCGTAACTGTCCCTCGACGTCAGTGAAGCATTTATTCCAAGGATTCCAAGAAGTTCCACGGTAAGCAGGGCACAGACGCCGTTGCTTACATGAAACTCAGTCCTGTATGTCTTTTGAGGATCGGAGATATAGCCGCATCCGAGGAATAATCCTCTCATGAAATACCTGGCAAATCTGTGTGTGCCGTCTTCATCAGCCGTTGCTTCTTCAGGCAGGGATGCAGATAGGCAGGCACAGGTCAGATCCTCGAGAAGCGTTGTTTCACGGGCTTCTCCCCTTCTTATCAGCGAAATGATCTGGTTTTCGTATGAGACTTCATACCCTTCATCGGAAAAGAATCCTTCTATCCTGCCGATGTCATCACAGCGGAGACGGATCTTGAGCGGCATGTCATTCTGATCGGCAGAAGCCTGTGAGCATAAAAGCCCGGCAAGAAAATAACGTCTGGAGGGGCTTTTCGCTCGAAGCTGGCAAACTTCCGTACGGACGGCATCAGAAAAACTGGTGCCTTCCATCAGTTGTTCTCCTGCTTGCCGTAACGGGCGGCTTCCTTGTCAATGTCCCTGTGATGCAGGACGCAGTTATAACCCGCCTGTTCAAGGAGCGAAGCGACTTTTTCGGCGCAATAGACCGATCTGTGTCTGCCGCCGGTGCATCCAAAGCCGATATGAAGGCTTCCTTTACCTTCATCTATATAATAAGGAATAGTGAACTTCATGAGTCCGGCGACCCTGTCAACAAACTCGGCTGTCTCCGGGAATGTTTCAAGATAATCCGAAACCTGTTTGTCGGAACCGGTGTGATTGCGAAGTTCCGCGATATAGTACGGGTTCGGAAGGAATCTCGCGTCAAAGCAGTAGTCAAAATCGACCGAAACACCGTATTTGAAACCGAAAGACTCAACGAAAATGACCATCGCGCTGCCGTCTCCGGCTTCGATTATCTCACCGAGCTTCATGCGGAGCATGTTCTCCTTCATCCTGCTCGTATCGATGATGTTCGTCGCCATGCTGCGGACATTGCTCAGTTTGGCGCGTTCTGCGGCGATAGCGTCAGTCAGCGACATCTTGTTTGCGAGAGGATGCTTCCTTCTTGTCTCCTGGTAACGCTCGATGAGCACGTGATCCGAAGCCTCGAAGAATATGATCTTATAGGGGATGCCCATATCGTCGATCTGAGCCATCGCGTCAGAGAAACCGTCAAGATACTCGGATGAACGCACATCTACAACAAACGCCAGTTTGCTGACGCCGAAGCCTTCACCGCTCCTGCCCTTGTAAAATCCGTTTACCAGGTCCGGGAGAACGTAGGGCGGCACATTATCCATGCAGAAAAAACCAAGATCCTCAAGATAACGTACGGCAGCACTCTTTCCTGCGCCGCTCATTCCCGTGAGAATAATAAGTTCCATTTACCCTTCACCTCCGAATTCACCGATCAGCCTGACCTCTTTTTCGAGACGGACTCCGGAATCCATATATACTTTATCACTTACATAATTTATCAGCCTTAATATGTCTTCGGCCGATGCGGCGCCGTTATTGTTTACGACAAAACCCGCGTGCTTCGGTGACACCTGAGCCCCCGAATCATCGAGCGCGAATCCCTTAAGGCCCGAATCCTCAATGAGTTTCGCGGCAAAATGGCCTTCAGGCCTCTTGAAAGTAGATCCGGCACTCGGAACGTCAAGCGGCTGGCTCGCCGTCCTCTTCTGCCTTAATTCCGCAACGTGTGCGGCGATCTTTACCCTGTCGCCCGTCTTAAGCGCAGCCTTCATGGAAAGGATCACGGGCTGTTCACCGTTTGCCTGCTTCCGGTCAAAGATGCTGGTCCTGTATGAAAAGCCGCATTCGCCGGCAGATATTTCCTTTATCCCGTTATCTGCCAGATATCTGACACTCACCGCGATGTCTTTGATCTCACGCCCGTAAGCCCCGGCATTCATGAAAACCGCGCCTCCGACCGTTCCCGGGATACCGCATGCGAATTCGGCTCCTTCAAGTCCAAGATCCGCACAGTAGTTTCCGAATCTTGAAAGGAGGCAGCCCGCTCCGGCGGTCACATAAACAAGACCGTCTTCACCGGGCTCGTGGGTAATGTCACCCATCAGTTTGCCGATGCGGATCACCAGTCCGTCAAAACCCTTGTCAGAGATCAGACAGTTGGAGCCGTTTCCGAGAATGAATACATCAAGGCCCTTCTCACCGGCAAAGCGGTAAACCTCTTTCAGTTCTTCCTCATTGGACGGTTCCGCAAAAAAACTTGCCGGTCCTCCGGTCCTGAATGTCGAGTACGGTGCAAGGCAGACGTTCTCGCTGATATTAAGTTCAGACATCCGTCACTTCCCCGGGAAAACTCTGGAAACAAGATCCTGGGCTGCATTGTAACCCATCTTCTTGACCCTGTAGTTGATCGCGGCAGCCTCGACGATGATCGCGAGGTTACGTCCGGGGCCTACCGGGATGGTTACCGAAGGAACCTTGATGCCTAAGATCTCAGTCGTCTCGTCATTAAGGCCGAGCCTGTCGTATACCTTCTTCTCATCCCAGAGTTCGAGATTGATTACGAAATCGATGTTCTCCTGCGGCTTGACCGCGGAAACACCGTAAAGCTCCTTAACATCAAGGATACCGATGCCCCTGATCTCGATCAGATGCTTGATGACATCGGGCGCACGTCCAAGAAGAGTCGTCTCCGAGACCTTGCGGATCTCGATCTGGTCATCAGCTATGAGTCTGTGACCTCTTTTTACGATCTCGAGAGCGGTTTCGGATTTACCTACGCCTGATTCACCGAGGATCAGGATACCTTCACCGTTAACCTCGACGAGAACTCCGTGCATTGAAACACGTGGAGCGAGCTCCAGCTTCAGGTATTTTACGAGTTCTGACGAAAAGTCCGATGTCGCCTGGGATGTGCGCAGGACAGGTGTGCTGTACTGCTTTGCTGCATCCATGATCTCCTTGTGGACCTTATGGTCACGGGTGACGATCAGCGCAGGGATGTTCTTTTCGAAAAGAGCCGACACTGAAGCAAGCCTCTCTTCAGGAGTAAGGTGATCCAGGAAAGCATGCTCCATGTTGCCGATCAACTGGATTCTGTCAGGACCGAAATGGTCGTAATAGCCGGCCAGCTGGAGACCAGGGCGCGTAACATCCGCTACGCAGATGCGGCGCTCATTGATGTCTCCGGAATCATAAACTACCTCGAGATCATAATTCTTTACGATCTCAGAAAGGAAAACGCTCGAAAAAGGCATTTACCCGAACCTCCGATAATCAGAAACTTACAGTAACCTCATGGACCTTGCCGTCCTTAACGACAGGAAGCAGCGTGCCTTCCGTCTCCACACCGTCGAGAGTGACCTTTACGCCCTCCATCGTACGGCGGAATCCCTCAGGCTTGCTGATATGGATGTGATATCCGGTACCTGCGATTGTGACCCTGATATCGAGCTCCTTATCGTCTTTTCTGAGGAGCGGCTCAACTCTCAGGCCATCTGACGTGAATTCAACGCCGAAGCACTGGAAAAGTGAGAGCAGGAGCCATGTGGAAGTACCGGAAAGCGTAGGTCCGATATTCTCGCCTGACTCACTGTTGTTGTACTGCGTGCACCATCTCGGGTTGCCGCAGACAGTGAACGGTGAGACCAGAGTCCTGAACGGGCAGATCATGTCGATGATCCAGTAAGCCGTATCTGTGAGACGGCCTGCAAGCTCGGCATTCTTGACCGTCTTTGCGGCCTTGAGCATGGCAGAGCAAGCCATCATGTTAGCGTGCTTGAAGACGCCTCCGTTCTCACGGTCGCCCGGATAATAGAGCGCAACGTCGATCTTGGGCGCGATCTGGGGATAGTCGACTGTCGAGCAGAGTCTGAAGCCGTAAGGTGACTTCAGGTACTTGTCGAGAGAATCGAGCATCGTGGAGATCTGATCCTCAGTTGCAACTTCAGCAAGGAGTGACCATGAGAAGGAATTGAGGAAGTACGAACCGGGATGTCCTTCTTCCACTGCAAGTCCGTCGCCTGCAGCTCCGAGATAATCAAGGTTCGGCTTGTTTGAACGGTTGAAGAGGACTCTGCAGTAGAAGTCATTCTTCCAGCAGTTGTCGCGCAGTCTCTTTTCGAGAGATGCGGAAAGCTCCTTCATCTCGGATGCGAAAGCCGTGTCACCGATCTTATCGAACATAGTAACTGCGCAGTCTGTAGCAACCTTGAGCAGGAAGCCGTTCATAACGGATTCGGAATATTCTGAATCATAAGGAACCTCACCGTAAGCCTTCCCGCTTGCAGCGAGCTGTTCCTTGTACTGTGCGATCTTATCTTTGCCGGAGATCGAATCGGGATCAACTCTAAGGCAGTCATTCCAGTCAGCGCGGTCGATCAGCGGGATGCCGTGCTTTCCGAGGGAGATCCTGCCGCTGTACATGAGGATAGCCTTAAGAGTGTCCTTGAGCGGTCTCTTAACGCCTTCGTCTGCCGGCTTCTCCTTTGTTCCTGCCATTACGAACTCCTCATCGAGGAATGCGAAATCACCTGTAAGGCCGACATAACGGTCAACTGCCTGCAGCAGCCAGAGTCCGTCATCAGACCACCAGCCGGGTTCTTTACCGATCCAGTAGAAGTTATGGTTGGTGAAACCTTCCTCGTAGACGTTTTCGATCCAACCTGCGAGCATCTTCTTTACGAAGTCCTCCATGCCCATTCCTGCGAAATAGTACATGGATGCGTAGATATCCTGGATCTCACGGAAACCTATCTCGCGGTAACCCTTCTGCGTCCAGTCGAGTGATCTCGAAACGAATGTCTGGTAGAAGACCTGGAACGGGAGATTGTTGTTTACATAAGCCTCGAAATCCTTGTTCTCGTGGCTGATCTGCATGTAATCGGCATACTTCTTCGTGAAGCTGATGACATCCTCAAGATCCTTGGGAAGGTTCGTTGCGCATGAAATATAGGCGCAAACGGCCTCCATCTCGGCTAACGGAGTAACATCAGGAATGAATCCTTCGTTTACCGCGTCGGAAGACATGCATGTAAGGTTGTCTGCACGTACCGCTCCGCCTGCCTTTACCGTGAAAGGTACGGACATTGCAAAGAAGCCCGGTCCCTTTCTTGAAGGCCTGCATGCGAGCGGTTCGATAAACTCAGGGTGTTCGAGTGATCCTGCACCGACGAAATCACCGTATCTTGCCGCATACTGGTCAGGGAATATATTGCCGTCATCGGTATGGACAACGAGCTCGTTGAATCTGATGTCGCCCTTTCTGTACTTTGCATTGGGGTTGAAGCTGATCGCCCTGATCTCGTCATTCTCGTTAAAGAAGACTTCAGACTGTGTAACTACAGTCGTGAAGATAACGTCTTCAGAAAGAGCGTGTGTCTCAGCGGTACCGAACATGCCCGTATAGATAAGTCTGAGGTTTCTGTCAGCATTGCCCTTATTCACGATGTCGATCATCTGGGCTTCAGCTGCCAGAGGCATTCCCTCGTGCTGTGGAACGATGAAGATCGTACGCTTTACTTCAAGTCCGCCCTCGAGCTCATAGCTGATGACTGTCCTGTTCTGTGAATGAACAGTAGTGATCTTCTTGAGTCCCTCTGCCTTTGCGGCGCCTGACCAGAAGATCTGCCTGCCGTTTTCGGCAAGGTAGAACTGCCTGTTTGCAGGGAAGCCGTTCTCATCGGGGAGATAATCCCATCTTGTAGCGAGGACCTGCTTGTCGGCGTGGGATCTGAAAGAACCGCCGCCCATCCTGTCGATGGCGCTCTTAGGCGTGGACTGGAGCGGACGGTCGAACCCGATACGGTTGCCGATGAGCATATTCGTATAGTAGTGAGGTCCGGGAGAAGGCGTTGCCGGATCCAGGATCAGTTCGCCATTCTCATTGAGCTTGCCGCCCCATTCCTCGGAAGCAGTGACAGCTGCCTTTACGGTATCAAGGAGAGAATCGGAAAACTCAGCGGGACTGACTACTCCGTCTTTTTCCGTAAGTGCGCGCACCTTTTCGCCTTCGTTTACGAACATGACGCTGTATCCTTCAGCCGCACATTCAGAAAGCTTTCCGAAAACCTCGTTATCCTCAGCTATAACGCTGATGAGCATGCTGTCAAACTTAAGCCCGCAGATACCGATCACTACCGGTTTTGTACCGAATCTGACGTACTGTGCGGAAATGCCGCCGCTGCATCCGGCTTCGCGGAACTTGTTCCTGAGCTGCTGTGATGCGGGGCATTTTTCCTGTCTGGCTCTCTCACTTCTGTATCCCATAAAATGGCCTCCGTCGGGGGTTATTTAAATAAGTTGTTTTTACAAGGAATCCCCGCGCCCGAAATCAGGCGCGGGGTCTTGTATCAGTTTTTGATGGTTATATCCGTGTAAGGATATCAACTTCAGCCGAGCTCAACCTCGACCTTATGTGTCTTGCCGTCGCCGGCAACAGGGATAACGCATCCGCTGATCTCAGCGCCGTCAACCGTAAGCTTCTTGACGCCCTTGTTTACGTGAGCGGGGTTCTTGACCTCGATCTCGTAGATGTCGCCTCTGAACTTACGGACAGCCTTGAATCCGTCCCAAGCAGAAGGGATTGAAGGATCGATGGAGAGACCGTCGAACTCAGGCTTAACACCGAGGATGTACTGGGAGATGGCAACCATGTTCCATGCAGCCGTACCGGTGAGCCAGGAGTTCTTGCCCTGACCGAAGTTCTTCGCATCCTTACCGCCGATCATCTGACCGTAAACGTAAGGTTCTGTCTTATGGAT
>JAIKZM010000081.1 GCA_024682215.1 Saccharofermentans sp.
CTGAGTCTCCTCAGCTTCCTGCTTTTCTGTTTCTTTAATGGAAGGCTTCTCTGTCTCCTTGGGAGTCGGCTTTTCAGTTTCCTTTGTCTCCTGCTTTTCCGTCTCTTCTACCTGAGTTTCTTCTGACGCATCCGTCTCGTCGGCCATGACGGGCGTAGTCAGCATGGAGAAACACATTGCAGAGGAAAGCAAAACGGAAATGATCTTGAGATGTTTCATAATCTATTCCCCTTACTTAAAATAAGAATTATCAAGTTAAGTTTACTATGCCGGCGCTAAAAGTTCACTATATAATTAAAAAATCCCGGATAACTCCGGGATTCATAACTCATTTTGGTTTATCAGATTACTTCTCGTTCTTCATACCTGACAGGAAAGCGTTGATGAAGCCGTCCAAGTTGCCGTCCATTACGGAATCAACATCGACTTCCTCATAGCCTGTTCGGTTGTCTTTTACAAGCGTGTAAGGGCAGAAAACGTAAGATCTGATCTGTGAGCCCCAGGCGATGTCCATCTGGTTGCCCTTAAGGTCTTCGATCTTCTCCATCTCGGATGCCCTTGCGAGTGCAAAAAGCTTTGCTTTGAGCATCTTAAGGCAGGTTTCCCTGTTCTGGAGCTGGGATCTTTCAGCCTGGCACGATACGACGATGCCTGTCGGATTGTGCGTCATTCTGACAGCCGTATCGGTCTTATTGATGTGCTGGCCGCCCTTACCTGTTGAACGGTAGGTATCGACTCTTACTTCGGTCATGTCGATCTTAATGTCGTCCTCAGTCTTCTGGTCAAGCTCAGGGATGACTTCGCATGAAGCAAAAGAAGTATGTCTTCTGCCCGCGGAATCAAACGGTGAGATCCTGACGAGGCGGTGAACGCCGAGTTCTGATCTCAGGAAACCGTAAGCATATTCACCCTTGATCATGATGGAAACAGACTGGATGCCCGCCGTATCACCTTCGACATAGTCGAGTTCCTCAACCGCAAAGCCGTGGTTTTCTGCCCATCTTGTATACATTCTGTAAAGCATGGAACACCAGTCCATAGCTTCGGTTCCGCCGGCTCCTGCATGAAGCGTAAGGGTTGCATTGTTCGCATCGTAAGGACCGGTGAGAAGAGTCTCAAGGCGCATCTTCTCAAATGATTCCTTGAAATGAGCAACATTTTCACGGAGTTCAGGGAGAGAATCAGTGTCCTCTTCCTCATTTGCGAGCTCACAGAGTGCAAGGAGGTCTTCCCTTTCAGCCTCAAGAGCATTATAGTTCTCAACCTTTTTCTTGAGCTGGCCGAGTCTCTGGGTAAGTTCGGTTGCTTTATCAGAGTCGTTCCAGAAATCAGGCTCAGTCGTACGCTGCTCAAGTTCGCTGATCTGATCGCTTACGTGATCGATGTGAAGCGCATCCTTAAGTTTTTTTACGGGTTCTTCAAATGATTCGAGATCAAGTCTTATGTTGTCAAATTCCAGCATAATTAACCTTTCTTAAGTTCTTCTACAAATTCCTTGAGAAGCTTCATAGCTTCCTTAATGTCTTCGAGTGATGCAGCATAACTGATCCTGACGAAGCCTTCACCGCATGCTCCGAAAGCATTTCCCGGAACGATCGCAACATGCTTTTCGAGAAGGAATCGCTCACAGAATTCTTCTGATGTAAGTCCCGTGTTCTTGATCGACGGGAAAGCATAGAATGCGCCATAAGGAGTGAAACAATCAAGTCCGGCATCCTTAAGACCCTGGACGATGACTCTTCTTCTGTGGTTGTATTCGTCACGCATCTTTTTGATCTCATTGTCCGCATTCATGGCCGCTTCGACTACGGCAAGCTGTGACGTTGAAGGCGCACACATGATGCAGTACTGGTGGATCTTGATCATCGGAGCAACAAGTTCATGCGGACCTGCGATATAACCTACCCTGAAACCTGTCATGGCATAGGACTTGGAGAATCCGTTGACCATGATGACTCTGTCTCTCAATTCAGCAAACTGCGTAAGGGATGCAGGCTTGCCGTCAAGATAGTTCAGTTCGCAGTAAAGCTCATCTGAAAGAACAATGACTTCGGGATGTCTCATAAGAACATCCTTGATCTTTGCCCAGTCTTCAAGAGTCATTACGGCGCCTGTAGGGTTATTCGGATAACCGACGATAACATACTTGGTCTTATCGGTAATCGCAGCTTCAAGCTCTTCAGGCATGAGCTTATAGTCATTCTCAGGCTTGGTGGAAACGATCACGGGTACACCGTGAGCAAACTCGACCGTTGCCTTATATGCGACAAAGCAAGGCTCGACAATAATAACCTCATCACCGGGATTGATAAGGGCACGCGCCGCTAAGTCCAGACCCTCAGAACCGCCGACGGTAACAAGGATCTCAGACTTTGCGTCATAAGAAACCCCGTATCTTCTCTTAAGATAATCAACGATGGCGATCCTGGAGTCGATGTATCCGGAATTAGGTGAATAATGGGTATATCCGTCGATGATCGAATTGATCGCAGCCTCTCTGATCGTCCATGGAGTAACAAAGTCAGGCTCACCTATGGAAAGTGAGATCACGTGGCCCTTCATCTCATTGGCAAGATCAAAGAACTTCCTTATGGCAGACGGCGGAACCTGCTGTACCGCTTTGGAGATCTTGGAATCGTAATCTAAACTCATAAGATGATCGCCTGCCTGTCGTCAGTATCCGGATTATCGTAGATAATTCCGTTGGCCTTATATTTCTTAAGGATAAAATGAGTTGTTGTTGAAAGAACGCCTTCCTGGGGAGCGATCTTCTCGGAAACGAAGTTGGCAATGCTTCTTAAGTTGCTGTCTTCGTAGATTATCATGAGATCGAATCCGCCGGAAACAAGGTAGCAGGCAGTAACCTTCTCATATTTGCTCAGGATCTGGGCAATATGGTCATAACCCTTGTTCTTGATAGGCGCGATCCTGACTTCGATCATGCCGATGCAGTTATCGGGTGCCTGCTTCTCCCAGTTGATTATCGTATTGTAGCCGAGGATTATGTTCTCATCCTTAAGGCGCTTGATCTCGGCTTCCACATCACCGGCGTTTGTGCCGAGCATAACGGCTATCTCTTCATAAGAAAGCCTTGCATTGTTCTCTATAAGTCTCAGCAATTCGATATCGTCGATCATGTAAACCATCCTTTCAGAAATGAAAATCCCCCGCATAAATATTTATGCGGGAGATATTATACCATTAGTTATTAAATTCAGATACGGGCAACACCTGTGTCACGTGCAGCCTGAGCAACGGCAGCAGCAACAGCCTTACCGACTCTTGCGTCAAATGCATCAGGGAGAATGTAATCAGGGTTAAGTTCGCTGTCGGAAACGATGCCTGCGATCGCATTTGCAGCAGCGATCTTCATCTCGTCATTGATATCGGAAGCTCTTACGTCGAGAGCGCCGCGGAAGATGCCCGGGAATGCAAGAACGTTGTTGACCTGGTTCGGGAAGTCGGAACGGCCTGTAGCCATGACCTTAACGCCTGCCTTCTTAGCTTCGTCAGGAAGGATCTCAGGTACAGGGTTAGCGCAAGCAAAGACAACCGGATCCTTAGCCATTGTAGCTACCATGTCAGCTGTGAGAACGCCGGGAGCGGAAACTCCGATGAATACATCAGCACCTACGATAACGTCAGCAAGAGAACCTGCCTTCTTCTCAGGATTTGTGATCTTAGCCATTTCTTCCTTAGCGGGATTGAGGCCTTCTCTTCCCTCGTAGATAGCACCCTTACGGTCGCAGAGAATAACGTTCTTAAGACCTCTGGAGATGAGGAGCTTTGTGATTGCTGTAGCAGCAGCGCCGGCGCCGTTAACTACAACGTGAATGTCTTCCATCTTCTTGCCAACGATCTTGAGAGCGTTTGTAAGACCTGCAAGTGTGATAACTGCAGTACCGTGCTGGTCATCGTGGAAGATCGGGATGTCACATCTTTCCTTGAGCTTCTTCTCGATCTCGAAGCAGCGGGGAGCTGAGATATCCTCGAGGTTTACGCCGCCGAAAGAGCCAGCGAGAAGAGCAACTGTGTTAACGATCTCGTCAACGTCCTTGGAACGGATGCAGAGAGGGAAAGCGTCAACGTCACCGAATGCCTTGAACAGTGCGCACTTACCTTCCATAACAGGCATACCAGCCTCAGGGCCGATGTCACCGAGACCAAGAACAGCTGTACCGTCGGTAACTACTGCAACAAGGTTATGTCTTCTTGTGTACTTATATGAGAGATCAACGTCCTTCTGAATGGCGAGACAGGGCTCGGCAACACCCGGTGTATATGCGATAGCGAGTTCTTCCTTGGTGCCTACAGGAGCCTTAGCGATAACTTCGATCTTACCAGCCCACTGCTCATGCATCTGCATAGCCTTCTCTTTGACGTCCATAATAATACCTCCGTGAAATGAATGGGTCTTCTAAATCATGCGTAATTATAATATTTTAATTCCCAATGAAATACAATCACACGAAGTGCAATAAAAGTTAACCTATTTTGCCCTCTTTTTCGGGATATATTTCAGGGTGTTCCGCCTTCTCTCTCATGGCGCAGTATGCCATGCCGGCATATCTTCCGAATGTGAATGTGATCCATGTCGAAAAAGCAGCGGAAAGAACATAAAAAGCAGTCATTGAGACAAAAGAGGTCAGGCCTGCGAGCGCATCAGTGAAAAAGAACACCAATACTATGAGAAAAAGGCTCCTGACATGGGCAGAATAAAACCCTCTGGTAAGTCTTACGACATAAGGCAGCGAAGTGAACATGCCCTTATCGCCGGAAAGATAGCACGCAGGTGCGGTGAACACCAACGGAAAACCGACCAGGAAGAAAATCAGCAAGTTTGAACTGATAAGCATGAACGGAAGCGATACAGCCAGGTAGAACAACGCCAAAAGGGCCATTCTCTTAATGACAAAACCGGTCTTCTGAGGCTCGTCCCTTTTCACCGTCTCATCAGAGATCATTCCCTTCTTCTTGATCCTGAAGTATCTTACATAGAGCCCGGAATAAAGGACTCCCATTACCAGCGTAATGAAAAGCGCAGCAAACGCCGTCAGCAGAAAGACTATATTTCCGCTTGTGAGAGGTATCGAAGCAGAGAGCTGGTCAGTTGACTGTGCGGACTCGAAATTGCTTATCCAGGTATTAAGCCAGGTGAAATCCGTATCCGAATAGGGATTAAAGAAAACCGCGCACCGCGCGACCACACAAAACAGGAACATAAACCTTACGCCCCATTTACAGTTAATATCATCTATATTCAGTAATCTTTCAAATAATTTAAGGATCATCACGCAATATTATACGACAAAACAAAAACAAAAATATATCAGAGATATTTATTATATTCTTGTGCTAAAATCATATTTGATTTTTTCTTTTAAGGACGGGACAAAATGATCGATTTTCATGTAATACCGGATCTGCTATATGTAATCCCCACGGACAAGCATTCAGCAGCCGAGCTCAAAGCAGTTCTTACCGCACATCCTGAGATCAAGTTCGTATCTCTTGCAGCCGTTGACCTCATGGGCAACGACACCGACGAAAAGATCCCGATCGCGGATTTCATTTCAAACATAGAAGACTATCTCGAAGGCAAGGCTGTCCAGACTGACGGCTCCTCCGTTGTACTTCCCGGTATCGCAACGCTCAACGACGGCAAGGTCGACCTTATCCCTGATACGGACGTCATCTGGTATATCGACTATAACTACGAGCATATCGATCTGGAAACGAATAAACCCGTAGGAACATTAAGGATCCCCTCTTTCCTTCACCACAACGGCGAGGAAGTCTGCTCAAGATCGATCCTCAGAAGGAGCACCGCCAACTTCGAGCAGAAGGTCAGGGATATGTTCGTATCAAATGCCGGATTGTGCTCACAGTATGGTTTTACTCCCGATCAGCTCGACAAGATCACTCTTATCACTGCAACTGAACTTGAATTCTGGGTCAATTCTCCTGACGAGATCATAAGCACAGAACAGCTCTCGATTTCACAGGAACTTAAGGAATCCTACTGGAAGCGCACCAAGGGTGTTGTCAGGACTGCACTCGAGCAGGTTATCCTAATCCTTGAAAAGTATGGTTTCGGTCCTGAAATGGGCCACAAGGAAGTCGGAGGCGTTAAAGCCTCCCTCAACTCTTCCGGTGAGTTCCACTTCATCATGGAGCAGCTCGAAGTCGACTGGAAGTATTCCGGAGCAAGACAGGGCGCTGACTATGAACTCATCGCCAGGATCATAATCAAGGAGATCTTCCGTCTGCACGGCCTGGATGTCAGCTTCAATGCAAAGCCCCTTCCGGGAGTTGCAGGTTCCGGTGAGCACACGCACGTAAATGCCGTTGCTTACCTCAAGGACGGCAAGAAGATCAACCTCTTCTCACCCGAAGATCCCTCCAGCGATTTCCTCAGTGTTTTCGGATGGGGATGCCTGCTCGGTATCATGAAGAACTATTCAAGGGTCATCAACCCGTTCGTATCAGCAACTACTGACGCTTTCGAAAGACTTACA
Organism: Saccharofermentans sp.; assembly: GCA_024682215.1. Classification (GTDB taxonomy): domain Bacteria; phylum Bacillota; class Clostridia; order Saccharofermentanales; family Saccharofermentanaceae; genus Saccharofermentans. The sequence goes on from JAIKZM010000081.1 coordinate 6,519, forward strand.
CCCGGTTTCGAGGCTCCCACTCACTGTGTAGCCTCCATCGGAAAGGATGTTAAGACACCTTCAAGAAACAGATCGGTCCTTTTGGGACTTGTCAGGAGCGAGGACAACAAGTACGCAACCCGTTTCGAGCTCCGTGCTCCGAACCCTCATACAAACACATATCTCTGCCTCTCGGCAGTATATCAGGCCATGCTAGACGGTATCGATTATGCCATCGGTTCCGGAAAGGATACCAAGGCACTCGAAGCCGAGTTCTGCAAGCCTTACGGCACAGCGAGCGACTATCTGCTCACCGACAGACTCTACAGATGTGAAGATGATATCTTTGAAGATATGGATTCAAACGAAAGAGACAGACTTTTCGGCACTCCTGCCGCTACAGTCTTCGATTCCATCAGCCCTCTCAAGGACGCAGATGTCGCTGAGATATTGAACCGTGACGACGTTTTCTGTTCCAGCCTCATCGATTCCTACTATCAGGCTATGCTCGTACGCTGGGAGATGGAGCTCCTGCAGAAGATCATCCCTGCAAACCTCTCCACGCTCAGGAGCATCACCAGAAACGAAGAGAGCGAATGTGCTTATGACGGCCGTCTCTGGAACGACATAACGGACCTCAAGAATCTCCTCGGTAAGGACACCGGCGAGAAGCAGTCCATTTTCACGCGCATCAAGGCTGCGGTTAAGGCAAACGACTGGGCCAAGACTTCCGAATATCAGCTCGCGATGAAGAATGCGATGACAGAGCTCCGTACAAAGTACAAAGTCTATTGCGAAAACCAGATCTGACATTCAGATAAATAAAAGCAAAGTTAAAGGGGGTGCGAAATCGCACCCCCTTCTGCTATATCAATCCGGTCGGGGACCAAAAATGACTAGTTTATCAGCCCTTCTTTGCTGCGAGGAACTTGTAGCAGAAAGCTGCAAGAGCTGCGCCTACGAAAGGTCCTACGATAAATACCCAAAGGCTTGAAAGAGCAGCACCGCCTGCGAAGATTGCAGGTCCGATGGATCTTGCAGGGTTAACAGATGTACCTGTAAGACCGATGCCGAGAATGTGTACCATAACGAGTGAGAAACCGATTACAACACCACCGAATGATCCATGCTTGTAATCACCGTCTGTAACGCCGAGGATTACGAGAATGAAGATGAATGTAAGAATGATCTCAACAATAAGGCCTGCACCGATGTTTCCGTTGACTCCGGCAAGTCCGTTGGAACCGAGACCGCCTGTAGCGTCTGTAATTCCGCCCATACCGAAGATAGCCTTAAGAACTGCTGCACCTAAGATAGCGCCGATGGTCTGGAACACGAAATAAAGTCCGAAATCCTTAGCGCTCATTCTGCCTGAGATCAGGCATGCAAGTGAAACTGCAGGATTGATGTGGCATCCGGAGATATTGCCTACGCAGTAAGCCATACCAACGATAACAAGACCAAATGCAAATGCGGTGGTAAGATATCCTCCCCACTTGTCACAGCCTGTAAGCATAGCTGTACCGCAACCGATAAGAACAAGAGTGAAGGTACCGATACACTCGGCTACATACTTCCTTAAATCTTCCATAAGATTCACCGTCCTCCTTTTGATATACCGAGACGGTGATCTTAACCCGCCTCTTAATTAATTATATACAAATTCTTCGCCATGGGATTTAATTATGACTTCATTTGTATTACCGTTTGAAGACTTTTCGACATGGCCGACGATCCTTGAATCGATATTGAATGAAGAAGCAATGTCCATAATGCCCTGTGCTTCCTTCTCATCAACATAGAATTCGATCCTGTGACCGCAGTTGAATACCTGGAACATCTCCTTCATCGGGATCTCGCCTGACTCATAGATGGCTGCAAAGAGCGGAGGCAGTTCAAAGAGATTATCCTTAACATACCTTACGCCGTTGCCGAAGTCCCTGCACTTGGCCTGTCCGCCGCCCGTGCAGTGGATGATGCCGTGGATCCTCTCCCTGCCGCCTTCGAGGACTTTGCTGATGACAGGAAGGAACGTTCTTGTAGGAGCAAGGATAGCTTCACCTACGGTTACGTCAGCTCCGGGGAGCTTGTCCGTAAGACGGTACTTGCCGCAGTAAGCCTTATCAGCAGGAACTGTGTCAGAGAAAGACTCCTTGAAGTTCTCATAGTAATACTTGGAAAGGAGCATGTGACGTGCTGCCGTAAGGCCGTTTGATGACATACCGGAGTTATATGAAGTCTCATATGTTGCCTGGCCTGAAGAACTGAGTCCTACGATAACGTCACCGGGCTTAATGTTAGCTGCATTAATGACATCGGATCTCTTTGCGCGTGCAACGATCGTTGAATCTACGATCAGTGTTCTTACGAGATCTCCTACGTCTGCTGTCTCACCGCCGCACATTGTGATGCCGATACCGAGATCCGCAAGGCGGGCGATGATCTCATCGTAACCTTCGATAACCTTTGCGATGGCCTTGCCGTCAACGAGGTGGGCGTTGCGGCCGATGGTATTTGAAAGCATGAGATTGGAAGTAAGGCCTACGCATGCAAGATCATCAGTGTTCATTACGAGCGAATCCTGAGCAAGACCCTTGAACCAGTCATAGCTGCCTGTTTCCTTATACATAAGGTATGCGACGGAGGATTTGGTTCCGGCACCGTCAGCATGGATAGCAGTGCAGTAATCCGGATCGCCTGCGATATCATCGATCAACTTGCAGAAAGCTCCGGGGAAAGCGCCTTTTGACTGGTTCTTAACCGCTGCCTTTACCTCATCCTTTGTGGGTGAAACGCCTCTGCTCAAATAAGATTCTGCTGACATGCCAATTACCTCCAAAAATAGTTCAACATTAAGTTTTCACGCAGACCGGTAAGCCGGGTTCTGTATATGACAATCATCTATCTAGGCCATGCATTTCTGCAGGGCTCAAGCCGTCTCCTCAGGCCCGCGGACCACGGTTAAGCCTGTTTCCTCGACGTTGCTCCGGATGGGGTTTACAAGGCCGCTAAGTCTCCAAAGCGCCGGTGAGCTCTTACCTCGCCTTTTCATCCTTACCTTTGCAGGCGGTTTTCTTTTCTGTTGCACTTTCCTTAAAGTTGCCTTCACCGGGAGTTACCCGGCATCCTGTCCTGTGGAGCCCGGACTTTCCTCATGCGCCGGACTTTCGCCCGATAGCGCCCGCGATTGTCTCGGTCTGCGGGAAAACATGACTATTATACTCAAAACCCCTGTTAAATTACAGAAGCCTTTTCGTTGTTATAATTCACAATAAAATTGAGGCTCGGGAACTGCTGGGAAAGCT
>JAIKZM010000086.1 GCA_024682215.1 Saccharofermentans sp.
TTTCGACCTCATGATCTTAGACATAATGCTTCCCGGTGCGTCGGGTTTTGATATCTGCAGGGCGGCCCGCAAAAAGAGCGACTGCCCGATAATCATGCTCACGGCGCTCGGTTCCGAAAGCAGCATCTTAAGGGGCTATGAGCTGGGCTGCGACGACTATGTCGTAAAGCCTTTCGTCATGCGCCACCTTTACGCCAAGAGCCTCGCTCTTCTTAAGCGCGCGAAAAGAAACGGGGACGTCGATGTGCTCAGATGCGGAGCCGTATCACTTAACAAAAGAAAGATGGAAGTTACCGTGAACGGCCGCGAAGTGCCACTTCAGGCAAAGGAGTATTCGCTCCTTTACTACCTGATCTCCAACAAGGAAACGATCCTCACGCGCGAAAGCATTTTAGATCACGTGTGGGGCGACAATCTTGACGTCAACGACAGAGTCGTCGACGGCACGGTCAGAAGGCTCCGCGCTTCTCTGGGCGATGCGTCTTCGCAGGTCAAAACGGTCTTCGGAAAAGGCTATAAGCTGACGGAAGGAAAATGACCATGAAAAGGCGTAAAACAATAAAGAAACCGAATTTTCTCAAGCAGTATCTGGGAAGCCTCATAATCGTTGCGGCGATCCTCATCACTATTGGCGTGATCGTGTGCGCCGGTGCCGCAAACTCATACTCAAAGGATGTATCCCTTTACAGAACAAATGCCGGGAATATGGTTGAATATGCAGGTAATGAATCACTGTTTAATGAGAAGATCGCGCGTTCGGATGTCACATATCTCAAAAAAGCCGTTCTGGATAACTATTCATCCAACGGCCAGAGATACAAGATCTATTTTGATCAAAAGCTGATCGCGGATACTTCGAAGAACGCAATAGTAACATATGCCGCTATTGATGATTATGTGAATCTCGAGATCGCCGACAAGAAGTATCTTGAATATTTCAACACTCCCGAAATATTAAAGCATCAGGCATATCCCGAAACATTCAGTGCTTACGAACGGATCTTGCATCGTAACAATGTAATCTCTTTTGCGCTCAAAGAAGCTTATATTGACCGCACAAACTGCAAGTTTATCCCTGCAGTTGCTGAGATCATAGATTGGAAGCGTATCGAGAAGACCAATGAACAAACGGACCAAATTGCTATAGAAAGCGTCCCTGTCAGGACCGGGATCATAGTTGATTTCCATATCGAAAAAGACAGCGTCCCGGCCGGATACACCTACCTGAAATGTTACTACGATGAAGGCATCGGCAAAGTGTCCGGTTTTGAAGGTGTAGACGATGATCATGACTATGCCGTAGTTTCGGATGGTTTTAATACGCATGATGTTTCATTCTGCATCAAGAGGACCAGGATGGAGACCAACAGCTTTGACGAGGCTTACCGTAAAGAGATCATGACCGCGATCTGCCTCATAGTATTAGCTTCTCTTGCTGCCGCACTGGTTCCTGCGATGATCACATACAACACAAAGAAGCGCAATTACGAGATCTTCGAGTACAGGCGAAAGATGACCGATGCGATGGCGCACGACCTCAAGACCCCGATGGCAGCGATCCTTTCCTATGCCGAGAATTTCGAGAACAACACCGGCTCTGACAAGCGTGAATTCTATGTTTCCAAGATCTCCGAAAAGGTCTGGCAGATGAACAAGATGGTCAACAACATGCTCGATTTTTCGCGCGGCGAAAACACGTCTGTTGTGGTAAAGAAGACTCCCGTCGACATCGGCGCGGTCATTGCCGACGCGATCGCTTCTAATGAACACGAGATCACCAGGCGGGGGCTGACAGTTGAGTTTGATCAGAAGGAAGTTACGGTCGACACGGACAAGGAACTTTTCGCACAGGCCATCGGCAATCTGATCAACAACGCTGCGCTGTACGCGAAGAAAGGGACTGAAATCTCTGTAACTTGTGAGTCCGGCAAGATCGTGATTTCCAATGTTTCCGCCGCTCCGGTCGAGGACGCTGAGGCTCTGAAACAGCCGTTCGCCAAGGGAGACGAATCCCGCCGCAACTACGGCTCCGGTCTTGGCCTTGCAATCGCGGAAAACAACCTCGTTCTGCTGAGTTACAAGCTCGATGTTAAGAGCGAAGGCGACAGGTTTGTGGTGACGGTGACGTTGTAAGGCGTGGTGCCGTGTCAGCTGAGGCCCGGCCTGTCACTGAACATTGATAGCTTTGCCGCTCCTGTGCTTTTCACCGGGGCGGCTTTTGTTTTGCGCCCCGCACCCAGGTGGCTTTTTGATGGCATGACGGATAAGAATGCGAAAAATCCCGATCTTATCCGTCATTTTCGGGGCGCGGCCGGCCGTTAATCGGGGGACCGACGGATAGAAATCTCAAAAGTTCCGATTCTATCTGTCGGTTTTGGCCATTTTCGGCCTTACAAACAGCAAAACGACGGATAAAAATCGAGAAAAGGCTTTTTTTATCTGTTGGTGTGGTCTCTGAATGGGCTTTTTTCGAAAAACCTACAGATGAAAAATGCAAAAACGGCCTTAAGGGCGCCAGTCCTTTAACCGCAGCCGTGAATATGTTTTAATAAACGCATCAGAATAAGGGGGAGACCTCCATGAATATCCGCACCAAGCAGTTTCAGCTCCTGACTGACATTGAGCTGGTCTGGCAGCTGATGACAGACGCATATAATCACGATACGAGCAGGCTGGCCGGGCCGTTCTTTGAGTATGCGGTCACGTCGCCGTGGATGG
>JAIKZM010000087.1 GCA_024682215.1 Saccharofermentans sp.
TTTCGACCTCATGATCTTAGACATAATGCTTCCCGGTGCGTCGGGTTTTGATATCTGCAGGGCGGCCCGCAAAAAGAGCGACTGCCCGATAATCATGCTCACGGCGCTCGGTTCCGAAAGCAGCATCTTAAGGGGCTATGAACTCGGGTGCGACGATTACGTCGTCAAGCCTTTCGTCATGCGTCACCTTTACGCCAAGAGCCTCGCGCTCCTCAAGCGCGCGCAGAAGAGTGCGGCCGGCGAAGTGCTGAAATGCGGAGCCATATCACTTAACAGAAGGACTATGGAAGTTACCGTGAACGGCCGCGAGGTGACATTGCAGTCAAAGGAGTATTCGCTCCTTTACTATCTGCTTTCCAACAAGGATTCCATCCTCACGCGCGAAAACATTTTAGATCACGTGTGGGGCGACAATCTTGACGTCAACGACAGAGTTGTCGACGGCACGGTCAGAAGGCTCCGCGCTTCTCTGGGCGATGCGTCTTCGCAGGTCAAAACGGTCTTCGGAAAAGGCTATAAGCTGACGGAAGGGAAATGACCATGAAAAGGCGTAAAACAATAAAGAAACCGAGTTTTGTCATCTCGTACTGGCAGTGTCTGGCCGTCGTTGCGGCATTCCTGGCACTCGTCGGATTTATAATCTACGGCAACATAGCAAGTGAATATAACGGCAAGGCCATGAGACTGACTGCCTCAATAGAGTCGGGAATGAACAGGAACATTGCCACTGCTTTAACCAAAGAGAACGTAACATCCCAGGATATCGCCAAGCTCAAACAGCAGCTCCTTTGGCACTATTCGTCAACCGGCCAGATATTCGAAGTGTATTATAACCAGAAGAAGGTCCTGGACTCATCCAGGACGATGATCATGCACTATTCGCCTACGACCTTTGACGGAAATGTGCCGCTGTATTTTCTCGACTTGGCGGACCTTAAGTATCTGCAGTACTTTGACACACCTGAAGTGCTTAGATATAAAGCCGTGGTTCCCATTATCGATGATGTCGACGACCCGCTGCTCAACCCCAAATTCAATGAGCAGCCTGTGCTCGAGATCGGCATAAGAGAGGCCTATATCGATATTGAAAACGGAAAGTTTATACCGGTCTCGGTCTATGTTTACGACACCAAGGACAGTTCGCTTAACAATAAGATAACGGTCGACATCCCCATTGATAAGGACAGCCCGGAACTTAAGGGTTATGAGCACATAGTGGCCGACGGGATCGAAAGAGAAAGCTATGGAGGCTCGATCGAAGGCTATGCGGGTTCTTCAGCGTTTTATGGCAGCGAAGCCGTTTCGAAAAATGACTATGGTATCTATTACGGCTATAAGTGCTCGGAAATAAAGTTCGTGACCTTTGAAGAGACGTTCAAGACCTGGATCATGGCCGGCAACTGCGCACTGGTCGTCCTTATGCTTGCCCTGTCGCTCATCCCTGCGTCGCTCCTCTATAACCGCAGAAAGAGGAACTACGAGATCTTCGAGTACAGGAGAAAGGCCACCGACGCTATGGCACATGACCTGAAGACCCCGATGGCCGCGATCCTTTCCTATGCCGAGAATTTCGAGAACAACACCGGCTCTGACAAGCGTGAATTCTATGTTTCCAAGATCTCAGAAAAGGTCTGGCAGATGAATAAGATGGTCAACAACATGCTCGATTTTTCGCGCGGCGAAAACACGTCTGTTGTGGTAAAGAAGACTCCCATCGACATCGGCGCGGTCATTGCCGGCGCGATCGCTTCGAATGAACACGAGATCACCAGGCGGGGGCTGACAGTTGAGTTTGATCAGAAGGAAGTTACGGTCGACACGGACAAGGAACTTTTCGCACAGGCCATCGGCAATCTGATCAACAACGCTGCGCTGTACGCGAAGGAGGGGACTGAAATCTCTGTAACTTGTGAGTCCGGCAAGATCGTGATCTCCAATGTTTCCGCCGCTCCGGTCGAGGACGCTGAGGCTCTGAAACAGCCGTTCGCCAAGGGAGACGAATCCCGCCGCAACTACGGCTCCGGTCTTGGCCTTGCAATCGCGGAGAACAACCTCGTCCTGTTGAGTTACAAGCTCAACGTTAAGTGCGAAGGCGACAGGTTTGTGGTGACCGTGACGCTGTAAAGGCGGATCAGCCGACATCTGCAAGTTTCTCGTAAACGCTGTGAACGGCGCTGTTGACAAATGATGCGATCATGAGTTTCATTGTTTCCAGCGACGGAAGCCAGTTTTCCGTGCCGCAGATCAGTATCAGATCGCGGTTCGGAAGGATTCCGTTACGCATGTATTCATCGATCTTCCCGTAATTGGAATCGATATAGTTGCTGTTATCAGCCATTCCTGCGAATTCAATGAAAAAACACCGGTCTATTACCGGGACAGGGAATGAATAGTCCGGGGTCTTTTTCCGGTTTCCCCTGAGAATGAGCATCGGCTCGTATTTGGCATCAAACCCGAGATCCTTCAATGCGTTGCCCACGAGCATTTCGCTCCTGGATTTGACATTGAAACCATAAGGATCAGTATACTGATTCTTGTTCTCATAATGGTTTGAACATGGAACGAACTGCTTCCACGCATTGACGTTAAGCGGGGAATTGTCACAACACAGCTTGAAGTTTGAAGGTATTGTCAGGCGGCGGCGGTGGAGTTCAGCGGCGAACAGTTTTCTACGCTCAGTAAGACTATTAAACTGATCGAGCTTTTCGCGCATTGAAGCGAAGCCCCGGCTGTTCTCGCGAACCTCTTTTCTGATTATTCCGCTGCCTGTTCCGGAATACTCGCGAATGAGCTGAAACCCTTTATGTGAGCCGCTTTTATATCTGGGCATGGCGTTTGAAATGTCATTTAATCTTTGACATTCGGCAATGATATAGAGGTCACTGAATAAAGACAGATCCATACATCAATAGTAAACAGACAGCGGGTAAAAAGATACGACAAAAAACCGACAAAAACCGACAAAAACCGACAATGTGAACACTTAAAGGATTTGTCTGCGTAGAGTCCTCTGTTACGTCCTCAGTTTCATTCAAAACAAAGGACCAAACAGGGGATTTTCTGCTTTTTGGGCCATTATCCTCTGTTACGTCCTCACTTTTGCGAAAAACAGAGGACCAAACAGGGGATTTATCCATAAGTGCCGCCCGATAGCATATAATGATTCCATTGACGCGAAAAGGAGACCGCCATGAATATCCGCACCAAGCAGTTTCAGCTCCTGACTGACATTGAGCTGGTCTGGCAGCTGATGACAGACGCATATAATCACGATACGAGCAGGCTGGCCGGGCCGTTCTTTGAGTATGCGGTCACGTCGCCGTGGATGG
>JAIKZM010000143.1 GCA_024682215.1 Saccharofermentans sp.
AGAGCACCTGGCGCTCCCTAATGTCGACGATGTTAAGCAAGGTATCATCGCTTCAAAGATCGCAGCTCACGCTGCCGACATCGCGAAAAAGATCCCGCATGCAATGGACAAGGACAATGCGATGGGCGATGCCAGAAGGACATTTAAGTGGGACGACCAGTGGGCAGTATCGATAGATCCTGAGACCGCAAAGGCTATCCGCGATTCGAGAGCGCCCGAGCACGATGACACATGCTCCATGTGCGGCAAGTTCTGCGCCGTTAGGAGCATGAATAAAGCGCTTGAGGGAGAGTATATCGATATCCTCTGATCAGATGCCGGGATAATAAAGGTCCGGCTTCATTAGATTTGGGATTCTCTTAAGATAGAGTCTTCCGGATAACGCGAAATGAGGGAGCTCGATGAAGTCAGCATTTGCGGGTGATATCAGCCTTACCATTGGATCAGCAATGATGTTTTCCGCATCCTTAAGCGCTTCTTCGAGCTCCTCTTCCCCGTGACACTTTCTGTCGCATCCGGAAAGAAGACCGTCTGTGATCTCGGTTGCCGCGATCACGTTATAATCAATGCCGTACTTTGTCTTGATATATGCTGCAACAGAACCCGATATTACTGGTTCGCCCACAATATAGTTTTTGGTTTTTTCTCTTACGGTTTCAGTATAATCACAGGGTCTGCCGTCCCACGGAAGTCCTTTTACATACGGTATGCCATATTCCTCCTGCATATACTTGCATGCAGCAATGCCGGAAGATGATACGGCAATATTTAATTCTGCTTCAGTCGCCCTAACAGCATTCTCATATGAGGTGTTAAGGCCCCAGTTTGAGACAAGCTCATATCCGCCTGATAAGTGTATCTCCGTTGACGTGAGATCAAGAGGTGTCATTCCAATGATATTCACGCCGTTCTTTACTTTCCGCTCAGGACCGCGCAGCATCTTTTTTGCAAAGCTCAGGAATGCTTCGGACTGTCCTTTTGAATAGTCGTGCATCGCATTGGTGTTGACGTAAAAACAAGGCAGTCCTGTCTTTTCCTCCAGAACCCTGCATATGCCCTTGAAGTCAGTACCGTTAAGATAAGGGAGCGGTGAATTGGCCAAAGCTATAAAGCGTGGCTTCATTCTTTCAGCTGCAGAGCAGATATCATTTATGAACTTGTCATCATTTCCGGTTATTGCGTCGATATCGTTGAGTCCTGAAATATATATCAGGCTCTCCTTGTCAAACCATCTTGTCTCGTCATGAGTGTTATATGTGGAATTGCAGCCCGAAGGGTCATGGATAACTGTCATGCCTCCAAACTCATAGAGGGCACTTGCAGCACCCGATACATCGCCTGTATAGACCGGCAGGATCCTGTATGTCTTTCTCATATGCAGCTCCTGCAGCCCAAACCTTTGCGCGGCACTATATCGCGCATGTCTTTACCGTTGTTAAATGCATCTTCCATAAGCCTTATAAACTCACATATTCCGCTAAAACCGTACAAGCCCCCGCCTTCTATTATGTTTACAAAATACCCCGTGCCTTCGAACCAGGCTGCCTTCTGGCCGGCAGCCAGAACTTTCTCATTGCTTCTTACAGGTCTCCTGTCACTTACATGCATAGTCGAGTGAAGGATAAGTTCAGGGAAGTTTTTCTGCAGATATTCAAAATCCGCCTTCTCGCTTCCGTCAACAGCATCAAGATAGACAGTCCTAACATTTATCCCGTTATCTTTCAAAAACCTTGCAAGCGACAAGGGCTTTGGAACAGCAGTATAATCGATCGCGACAGGTGTATCCTTGATGAGGTCCTTAAGTTTTTTCATTTCTGCGATACAAGCTTCTTTCCCGTCTTCGAAAAACCCGTCAGGAACAGAAAGTCCTGACTGCCTTATCTCTTCTTCCACGGTATCAAAATCAAAGCTTAAGGGGCAGTAGATGTACTTGCGGTCCAGCCTCTGTGTTATGGCTTTTGCGGCCATTAGGCCTGCCGGATACTGACAGATGAATAATGAGGATTCCCCGATTGAGAGATACTCTTCAAGTGTCCTGCAGGCCGCGGTATCTTTTACAGTCTTGGCGTTAAACTCCAGTATCTTTTTGAAATCGTTCTCTGATGCAGGCATATCGCTTCCTGCAAACGCCACCGTATCTTCCTTTACGGGAAGCTTAGGAATGATGTCCGACATAGCCTTGCGGAGTCTCTGGTCAGGAGTCGTACCGCGCTTCTGCATTACCGGATCCATGAAGCCTCTTATGAAAATAACGTCAGGGAAACGCTTTTCGAGTTCCTTGTAGATATAGCCGATATCGCATCCCATAAATCGGTGGACGCACACCGGGAAAACGATCACGACAGGAGGGATCTTGGAGAGCTTTCTAAGGCAGTCGGTAACACCTTCTATGGTTGTTTCCTCTATCCTTCCCGAATGCGTCATGTCATCTTCTTCAAGTACTACTGACGAGAACCTGCCGAGCTCGCCCATCTCTGCGGCAGTCATAACAACACCGCGCAGACAGTTATCCGCGCAGATGTATATCTGATGAGCCTCAGGGATCCTGAACCCGATATGCACGATATTCCATGTGCCGTGTACGGGCGCGTTGAACTCAAGCCCGTTTACAAAAGGCTTCGGAAATTCGGCATCACCGATCCTAACACTTTCATCACTTGACGTTGGCATAAGACGTCTTAACGTTAACTCCGTCCAATCTTCCGATCTTGCCTGTTATCTCGCTTATATAATCCTGCGGAGCATTGATGGCGATCATGATGATGCTGATGTTCTTCTCGCGGTAGGGCACACCCATTCTTCCGATGATGTATTTTCCGGCCTCGTGAAGAAGGGCATTAAGCTTCTCAACTGATTCAGGATTCTCTACAATTATCGAGATTGCAGCTACTCTTGTTTCCATAAACGCTCCTTAGCAAATTCTTGGCAGCAGTTCGTTGCCGGGCTTGGGAAGATATGTCTGTCCTCCGACTTCAGTCGTCATGACTACTCTTCCAGTCTCTTCTTCTGTTACATCGCCTATTATCGTTGCACCTTCAGTGTACTTTGTACCCTTAAGGACATCAACAACTGCCTGTGCTTTTTCCGCAGGGCAGATCATTACCATTCTGCCTTCGCATGCAAGATACAGAGGCTCTAATCCCAGAAGGCCCGTTACGCCGCTGACCTCGGGAGCTACCGGAACGCTTGTCCTGTCGACCCTGATGCCGACTCCTGCCTCATCTGCGATCTCATAAAGAACAGTTCCGACGCCGCCTCTCGTGGCATCTCTTATAACGTGCATCTCAGGGCATACTTCGAGCGCTCTTCTTACAGGCTCCCACAGGGGCGCGCAGTCGGAAGTTACATCTGCTTCAATGCCGTATTCGTCACGGGCAAGAAGGATGGCCGTTCCGTGTCTTCCGACATCACCTGTTACGATTATCTTATCGCCCGGCTTAGCAAACTTTCCGGATGTGTTGATGCCTTCGCCGATTACACCAACACCGGCAGTTGTTATAAAGATCTTATCGACCTGGCCTTTGCCTGCAACCTTCGTGTCGCCTGCAACGATATTTACTCCGGCTTCTCTTGCGGTCTCGCCCATCGTCTTTGCAATAAGTTCCAGATCCTCGATCGGGAGTCCTTCCTCAATGATGTAGGAACATGTGAGATAAAGGGGCTTGGCGCCCATGCACGCGAGGTCATTTACCGTGCCGCAGACTGCAAGTCTTCCGATGTTACCGCCCGGATACTTCCAGGGCGATACGATAAAGCCGTCTGTCGACATTGCGATACGGCCTTCAGGCCTGGGCAGGACTGCCGCATCGTCTGCAGTAAAATACTCGTTTCCGAGATTCTTCTTGAATATCTCACCGATAAGCTCGGAGGTCTTTCTTCCGCCGCTTCCGTGAGCCAATGTAATTACTTCTTTCATGACTGTCCTCCGTACATATAGAATGCCGAGCATGCGCCTTCGTCAGATACCATGCATGCTCCGACAGGGTGATCCGGATTGCATGCCTTTCCGAAAAGCGGGCACTCCGACGGCAGTATCTTTCCCTGCAGAACGATTCCGCATTTGCATGCGGTCTTACGCTCATATTCCATCTTCGGTATCGAATACTTCTTACGTGCATCGTAATCAGCATATTCTTCCCTGAGTTCAACACCGGAATCAGGTATTACTCCGATACCGCGCCATTCGGCATCGCAGCTCTTCATGAACTTATCCACAAGGGCAACAGCTGCCGGACTTCCTTCATCGGTTACCACTCTCGGATATGCATTAACAAAGAACGGCTTGCCTTCGGAAACATTCTTTACGGTTACCGCAAGGGCAGCGAGAAGTTCATCTCCTGTAAAGCCTGCAATGGTTCCGCTTACACCGCGCTCTGCAAGGTCACGGCAGAGCTTCGTTCCGATGATCGCATGAACATGGCCGGGATAAAGGTATGCATCTGTCGAAGATGCCATAGCTTCATAAGCACCCGGCATGGTCTTATTTGCTGTAAGGAGCGAAAAGTTATCAAGCCCGTCCCTTACCGCATTCTTTACGGCAATAACATCAGAAGGCGTCGTTGTCTCAAATCCCACGGAAAGGAAAACAACCTGCTCTTCAGGATGGTCCTTGGCATATTTCTCCGCGTCGATCGGCGAATAGACGATCTTTACTTTACCGCCTTCTGCTCTTGCCTGCTGAAGGCTCTTAACATTTCCCGGAACTCTTACAAGATCTCCGAAAGTCGTTACTGTGCAGCCTTTCTCGAGTGCCAGATAAACAGCCTCATCGATATATGCCGCAGGAGTTACGCACACGGGGCACCCGGGGCCCGAGAT
>JAIKZM010000148.1 GCA_024682215.1 Saccharofermentans sp.
GGTCTTTCTTATCGGCGGAGCTACGATGTATAACTCCCTGATCGGCCTTTGCGACAAGGCGATAATAACCAGCATCCGCGCAGAGTATGAGGCTGACTGCTATTTCCCGAATCTTGACGAGGATCCGGCTTGGGAGCTTACGGAAGAAGAACCTCCCGTAATGAGTGAGAAGGGCGTTGAATTTACGGTCCGCCATTACAAGCGTATCTGATCTTTGCTTTATATATAATAAATTTTAAATTAGCCCTTGCTTTGACAGGGGCTATTTGTTAGAATACTCGGGCATAAAAATCACGCATACGTTCCTTTTGTGGGCAAAGCCTTAATATCATTGCGTATGCGGAAGTAAAAACAGGAGGATTATTTTATGCCGGTAATTTTAATGAAGCAGCTGCTTGAAGCAGGCGTTCACTTTGGTCACCAGACACGTCGCTGGAACCCTAAGATGTCTGAGTACATCTTCACAGAGCGCAACTCTATCCACATCATCGATCTGCAGAAGACAGTCAAGAAGGTTGACGACGCTTACGCTGCAATGAGAGAGCTCGCTGAGAAGGGTGATATCCTTTTCGTAGGTACAAAGAAGCAGGCTCAGGATTCCATTAAGGAAGAAGCTCAGCGTTGCGGTCAGTTCTATGTTAACTACAGATGGCTCGGCGGTACTCTCACAAACTTCGTTACTATCAAGAAGAGGGTTGCACGTCTTGAGGAGCTCCGCAGAATGGAGCAGGATGGTTCTTTCGATATCCGTACAAAGAAGGAAGTTGCTAAGCTCAAGCTCGAGATGACAAAGCTCGACCTCAACCTCGGCGGTATCGTCGGAATGAACAAGCTCCCTGCAGCACTCTTCATCGTTGATACAAAGAAAGAGCACAATGCTGTAGCAGAAGCAAGAAGACTTGGTATCCCGATCATTGCTATCGTTGATACAAACTGCGATCCTGATGAAGTTGATTACATTATCCCCGGTAACGATGACGCTATCCGTGCAGTTAAGCTCATCACAGCAAAGATGGCTGACGCTGTTATCGAGGCTCATCAGGGTGAGGATGCTACTTCCGAGGGCATGATCGTTGACAACGCTCAGGCTGCTGCTGAGACTGCAGAAGTTGCAGAAGAGCAGGCTTCTGAAGAAGCAGGCGAGAAGAGCATGGAAGAAATCGCTTCAGAGTCATAATTGATAGAAGGAGATACACACATGGCAATTAGTGCACAACAGGTTAAGGAACTCCGTGATCTGACAGATTGCGGCATTATGGACTGCAAGAAGGCACTTATCGAGTGCGACGGTGATATCGAGAAGGCTAAGGGCTGGCTCCGTGAAAAGGGTATGGCTAAGGCTGACAAGAAGTCTTCCAGAGTTGCTGCTGAAGGCGCTGTAATCGCTAAGATCGCTGACGACCAGAAGAGCGGTGTCCTCGTTGAGATCAACGTTGAGACAGACTTCGCTGCAAACACAGACAACTTCAAGGGTTTCTGCGATACTGTAGTTTCCCACATCATCGAGAAGAAGCCTGCTTCTGTTGAAGAACTTATGGCTCAGCCTCTTGCAAGCGATCCTTCAAAGACAGTTGAGCTCTTCCAGAAGGAAGCTATCGCAAACATCGGTGAGAATACTTCCATCAGAAGATTCGTAGTTTATGAGAACACAGGCGTTGGCGCTGTTACAGCTTACATCCACATGGGCGGTAAGGTAGGCGTTTTCTCCGAGATCGCTACAGGTGATGATTCCGTTATCACAAAGCCTGAGTTTGCTGAGTTCGCTAAGAACATCAACATGCAGATCGCTGCTTCCAGACCCGGATGGGTCAACGAGGCTGACGTTCCTCAGGATGAGCTCGCTAAGGAGACAGAAATCCTTAAGAACAAGGCTCTCGAAGAGGGCAAGCCTGAGAAGATCGTCATGGAGAGGATCATCCCCGGACAGATCAAGAACTTCTACAAGATGAACTGCCTGGTTGATCAGGAGTACATCAAGGACGAGGATCTTACTGTTAAGCAGTACATCGACAAGGCAGCAAAGGAGCTCGGCACAGAGCTTGCAGTCGTTCGTTTCACACGTTTCACACTCGGTGAGGGCATCGAGAAGAAGCAGGACGACTTCGCTGAGGAAGTAAGAAAGCAGGCTGGCCTGTAATCCCTTCCGATCAAGGATTGTTACTAAGGACCGCGCAGAAATGCGCGGTCTTTTTTTGCAAGTCTTTATTAAAAGAATAAAAAAGACTTCAACATTCATTCCAATACTGTTAAAATTTATTGAAACAAAAGATGGGAGCGATATTTTTAATGAGCGAGAAAAAGTATAACCGCGTGCTTCTGAAGATTTCCGGTGAAGCGTTGGCAGGTGAGGCAAAACTCGGCATCAATGACGAGGTCCTCAAGGAGATTTCCAAGAACATAAAGGCTGTTGCAGATCTGGGAGTTCAGGTTGCAATCGTAGTCGGCGGCGGAAACTTCTGGAGAGGGAGATCTTCAGAGAAGATGGACAGAGTTACGGCAGATCACATGGGCATGCTCGCCACTCTCATGAATTCACTTGCACTTTCCGATGCTCTCGAGCAGCAGGGTGCAGTAACAAGAGTCCTTTCCGCCATCGAAGTAAGACAGATGGCTGAGCCTTATATCAGGAAGAGGGCTGTAAGACACCTTGAAAAGGGAAGGATCGTTATTTTCGCCTGCGGAACAGGTAACCCTTATTTCTCTACAGATACCGGTGCGGCACTCCGTGCTACCGAGATCGGAGCTGATATCTTCCTCAAGGCTACGATGGTCGACGGCGTTTATGATAAGGATCCCCATCTTTATCCCGATGCCAAGAAGTACGACAAGGTTTCCCACGATGAAGTACTGAGGCTCAACCTCAAGGTCATGGATGCCACGGCAGCGGCACTCTGCAGGGACAACCACACAAAGATCCTCGTTTTCTCAATGCAGGATCCCGAGAACATCGTCAGGATCGCAAAGGGCGAAGAACTCGGAACTATCGTTGAATAATAAGAAATTTGAATAAGTAAAGGAGATGAATGGTATGGCAATGATCGAGATCACTCAGAAAGATTATGATGAAGTTGAAGCTAAGATGAGGAAGAACATCGAAAACCTCCAGGAGAACCTCAACACTATCCGTGCCGGACGTGCTAATCCGCATGTTTTGGACAAGATCCTCGTTGATTATTATGGAACTCCGTCTCCGCTCAACAACGTAGCCAACATTCAGGTGCCTGAGGCAAGAATGATCACACTCCAGCCCTGGGAACCCAAGATGCTCAAGGAGATCGAGCGTGCTCTGCAGGCTTCCGACCTCGGCATTAATCCTACAAATGACGGAAAGATCATCAGACTCGTTTTCCCCATGCTTACTGAAGAGCGCCGTAAGGAACTCGTTAAGCAGGTTAAGGTTTACGGAGACGAGACAAAGGTCGTAATCCGTAATGCACGCCGTGATTTCATCGATAAGATGCGTGCGGCAAACAAGAAGAAGGAGCTTACTGAAGATTCCCTCAAGGAATACGAGGAAAAGGTCCAGAAGATCACAGACAAGTTCACGAATGAAGTAGATACAGTCTGCGAAAAGAAAAATAAGGAATTGATGGAAATCTGATCAGGTGGCATCAAGATCTAAAAAGATAACCAAGACTTACGACACCGAGTGCCTCAAGGTCCCGGTGTCTTTGGGTGTAATAATGGACGGTAACGGAAGGTGGGCAAAAAAGAGGCTCCTTCCGAGAAGTGCCGGCCACAGAGCAGGCGCGGAGAACCTCAAGGAACTCTGCCGCAACTGTGGTAATTATGGCGTTAAGTATCTTACCGTTTATGCTTTTTCGACAGAGAACTGGTCAAGGCCCGAGAATGAGGTAAACCAGCTCATGAAGCTGTTTGTCGAATTTTTCGATAAGTATGATCCCGAACTCGCCGAGGAAGGGATAAGGGTAAGATTTACGGGCGACATAGATTCTCTTCCCGAAGATCTGCAGCGTGTATGCCGCGAGGGTGAGGAGAGATCAAAGGACAGGCCTAAGATGCAGCTTATCGTTGCATTCAATTACGGCGGAAGACGTGAGCTCGTTTATGCCGCAAGAAGACTTGCCGAGCAGGTCAGAAAAGGCGAGATCGATCCTTCGGACATTACCGAGGAATCGATAAGCTCCAATCTGTATCTGCCTGATGTACCCGATCCCGAGCTGATCATAAGACCGAGCGGGGAGATGCGGCTTTCGAATTTTCTTCTCTGGGAGAGCGCTTATTCCGAACTGTGGGTATCAGATACACTCTGGCCCGATTTCGGATATGAAGAGCTGACGCAGGCTTTCAGAGATTATGCCGGACGTGACAGACGTTTCGGCGGACTTTCTGCGAAAGATTCCGATGAAGGTGACAAGAAGTAATGAAACAGAGAGTTATAACAGGCGTGATCTTCGCCGCTTTATTTACGGCTTTTTTCCTTCCGGCATTCTGGTTTCCGATAACTGCCGTGATAATGTCGGTAGTAGTCGGTTCCTTTGTCGTGTATGAATTGATCAAGGCTCTAAAGAACGGGAAATACGATCCTTCGACTTCTCTTATCGTAACGGGATGCGCCCTTGCGGTCCTGGTCCTTGCCGGAAGCTTTTTCCTTAAGCTTTCCGCTGAAAACGCGCTTGCTCTTTATGTAATGATAATCGGCATGTTCACGCTTGCCTGCGGAATACTTATTCCTGTAGCAAGAACGAACGATACTAAAGCTCTAGAGAACGGAATTGCCACCGGCGGTACGGTCTTTTATGTAACGTTTCCTCTGTTCTGTCTTGATGCGGCAATGCTGCTCCTTCCGGCAGGCTGCAACGGCTGGTATTACATGCTCGTCGGTCTTGTCGCGCCATGGATATCGGATGTTTTCGCTTACCTCGTCGGAGTGACCATGGGAAAGCACAAGATCGTTCCTCACATTTCACCCAAGAAGACCTGGGAAGGCTGCATCGGTGGCGCTTTCTTCTGTGCTCTCGGTGTCATGCTCTATTCGGTATTTGTTATATACAAGGTCGATGAGATCGGTATGGATCTTGCCGCATTCGCGGTAATGACATTCATCATGGGCCTTCTGGTCTCCGTCATGAGCCAGCTTGGCGACTGGTTTGCCTCGGTAATAAAAAGACATGTGGGCATCAAGGACTACGGAAACATATTCCCCGGTCACGGCGGAATGCTCGACCGTTTCGACAGTACATTCTTTACGATGCCGATCGGTCTGCTTCTGGCAATCATCGCCAAAAACGTTTTCTAAAGGGGTTAGATAATGCGGCGATTGTCCATTCTGGGATCCACAGGTTCCATAGGTAAGCAGACTCTTGAGGTCTGCCGTAAGGCTCCGGCTGATTTTACTGTCGAGGGACTTTCCTGCGGATCAGACACAGATACGCTTTATGAGCAGATAAAAGAATTCAGGCCTGAAGCCGCGGCGGTAAGTGATCCTGATAAAGGCGGCAAACTTGCCAAAAGGCTTAAGGAAGAGGGCATCAGTACCGAAATCTATACGGGTCCCGATGCCAGCAATGTCATAGCTGAACTTCCTTCATGTGATACCGTAGTCGGCGCTATCGTCGGATTTGCGGGACTCAGGCCGGTCTATCACGCAATAAGAGCAGGCAAGACAATTGCGCTTGCAAACAAGGAAACGCTCGTTTCAGGCGGTGATTTCATAATGCCGCTCGCTAAAGAGAAGGGCGTTGATATCCTTCCCGTTGACAGTGAACATTCGGCCATATGGCAGTGCCTGAGAAACGGTGATGAAAAGAATCTTGACCGCATTCTCATAACAGCGTCAGGTGGCCCTTTCCGCGGTAAGAACAGAGATGATCTTCTTGACGTAACATGTGAAAAGGCTCTTGCGCATCCGACATGGAAGATGGGCGGTAAGATCACCATAGATTCCGCGACCATGATGAATAAAGGACTTGAGATAATCGAAGCTCATCATCTGTTCGGTGTTGACGTTGATAAGATAGACGTTGTCGTTCATCCGCAGAGTGTCGTCCACTCGATGGTCCGTCTTAAGGACGGTTCGGTCCTTGCACAGATGGGCAGACCTTCAATGATCCTCCCGATCCTTGTTGCACTTTACTATCCTGAAAGAGGTCCTGCGGTAACCAGGCCTTTCGATCCCTTTGAAGCGGGATGCAATAATCTTACATTCGAAAAGTGCGATACCGGAGTTTTCCGGCTTGTCGACCTTGCTTATGAGACAGGCAGAAAGGGCGGACTCCTTCCGGCCGTAATGAATGCGGCAAACGAGACTGCGGTTATGGCCTTCTTAGACGGCAAGATAGGCTTTTGGGATATAGAAAAGACAGTATATGAAGTCTGTGATGTTTTCGCAGGCAGCGCGGGACAGAAGGTCGACATAGATTCTGTTACCGGCGCTGACAGTGAAGCCAGAGCTAAAGCTTTAGAAATATTGAGGAAATTACAAAAATGAATGCCTGGAGTATAGTTGTAGTCATTATAATGCTCGGTCTGCTCGTAACTATCCACGAGCTTGGCCATTTTTGGGTCGCGTGCCTTCTTAAGATAAGGGCTTTTGAAGTCTCGATCTTCGTAGGCCCCAGACTTATTCATTGGAAGCGTAAGAATGTGGATTATTCCATCAGGCTCATCCCTTTGGGCGCATATGTAAGGTTTTCCGATGTGGATGAAAACGGCGAGGCGGTAGTAAGCGATGCTCCCGATCTGCTCATCAACCAGCCCAGATGGAAGAGACTTCTGGTATCGCTCGCGGGACCTTTCATGAACGTCGTTCTCGGCGTGCTCATCTTCTCGGTCCTCTATTGGACGACAGGTTTTACGAGCCTTGATATCGGCGTTGCGCCGGAAGGTTCACAGCTCTACTCACAGGAATATACGATCGGCGATACGATAACTGCAGTCAACGGCCATAAGGTCTACACATATCTTGATTTTTACTACGTCTGTGACAACTCTGTGCCCAGGGACGAGAATATGACCGTGACTCTCCGATCAGCCGAGAGCGGAAAGAAGTATGACGTAGTCCTTACTCCTGAACTTAAGACCAGGCCGATGCTCGGAATAACGACATACCGTACCGTTGACAACAAGTACAACGGCTGGGAGATCCTGAACGTTGATGAGAACCAGAACCAGGGAAAGCCCGTATTAAAGATAGGTGACTTCCTTACTCATGTTGACGGCAAAGCGGTAGCTGATAAGGACTTCTCCGAATTCCTCGATAACCTCAACGAAGGCGACACGATGAAGCTTACGTTCATCAGGAACGGCGAGAAGATGGAGAAGGAATGCATCAAGACGATGATCACGTATTCCAATGACCGCGGCGTAAGGCTTGTTGCTTACAAAGCCGACAATGCGCAGCGTGTTTTCCGCGCTTTCGGATACGCTGCCAAGATCCCGGTATCGGTCGTCGTTTTGTCCGCTAAATCGATTTCTGAAGTATTTAAGGGCAAGGAAAAAGTTTACAATATGGTATCGGGACCCGTAGGAGTGACCACGGTTGTCAACGATGTCGTAGGTGACGTTGATGACGATCTGGGAGAGAAGATATACATGCTGATCGTGATAAGCGGCATTATCTCTATCGGACTTACCTTCACGAACCTCCTTCCGATTCCGGGACTTGACGGAGTGCAGATCATTCTGATCGTCGTCGAGATGGTAATTGGCAGACGGCTTTCC
>JAIKZM010000159.1 GCA_024682215.1 Saccharofermentans sp.
GGCTAAGGCAAATGTTGCTGCAGGCGAGAACGTCGAGGCTACACTCAAGGCTACACAGAAGGCAGTCGATCAGGCTGCTGCTAAGGGCCACATGAGCAAGAACGCTGCTTCAAGAATGAAGTCCAGACTTGCTAAGGCTGCAAACGCAGAAAAGTAATCTGTAACTTTAATCACAAAAAACAGATCCCGCAGTTAATGCTGCGGGATTTTTTTATATCATTACGGGTTTTGATGTCCAGGCGTACGCAATATCCCTGCCATACAGTTCGTTGGCAATTGCCGAGGCACGCATCTCAAGTTCGAAGACTTTTTTGAGGCTGTCATTGGCAGAGCAGAGCTCGAGTGCGTCCGAAGGGTTGCTGATGACAGGAAGTTTGGTGCACTTGCCCATGATCTTCAGGCAGTAGCGGCCCCCACGGTTGAAGCCCAGTACTCTTATGTAAGGCGGGTGATTGAGCTTAACGAGTTCCTTGTCCTGGCCTGCTTCAAATGAGGCTGCCGCCCTGTAGATGCGTGTCATGGTGAAACGCTTTGTTTCTGCTCTTTTTGCGAATGTTTCGAGCGTAAAGTCATCTTTCGGAAGATCGCCCGGCCTTAAGTCAGACACGAGATTTCCGAGATATCCGTCAAGGTCATCTCCCATATATGCGCAGCTGCCGATGTTTCCGAGATCAGCCGAAATGTGCAGGAGCGCACGGCGGATATAAGCTGCCATGTCGGGGAAGGCGAATTCACCTGAAGAATAGCCTGCGAGCATTGCGGCAAGAGACTTGTCAGGCATCGTTCCCTTAAGGACGTTAAACAGTTCAGACTGACTGTACGAAGGAGCGCATGCGGTTATCTTTTTCCTTGTCGATGTAGCGCTTTCAAGGGTTTGATCTCTGGGGATCATGATAATGTTGACCCTGCGGAGCTTATCTATTTTTTTAAGAGCAGCAAGGTATTCCAGGGCGAGTATCGAGTTGGGACTCTTTAAGATCTCACCAATGTCATCGCTGTCACAGGAAACCGATGCCCTGATGGCTGATGCTCTTGCCGCAGGATATGAAAGACCTTCTGAAAGGCCGTTTTTGAGTTTCTCTTTGAACTCGGTCGAATCTTCGTTGATCTGATCTGCAAGTTCTTTCAGCAGTTCGGGGGTGCCTGCATCATAACCGAAAGCTATGTCGGTGATAACGCCGGTTGAAAGAAGGGTTGCTATTCCGCCCAGCGCAAAACGCGCGGACGGTGCACATGAGTAAGTGAAAGGCAGGCCGAGCACGACATCTGCTCCGCACCTCAGAGCCATCTTTGTCCTGACGTCTGCGGGGATTATGGCGGGAAGCCCCCTTTGGACGAACGATTCTGATATTACGGGCATCACTATCGCCCGTGGATCGTTTACGACCTCGCGTGCGCGGGATATCAGGTTCTCATGTCCCTTATGAAACGGATTAAATTCCGCAACAATTCCGATTACCCGCATCGTTGATTAAGCCTCACTTCTGTTATAATTCATCTGATAATTATATTTCATAAGGCAGGCAGGTTGCAATGAAGCGTCGTACTCTGAGGTTTATTGAGAAAGGCAGCGGTACAAAAGTCCCGTTCCTTGCCCGTTTTACGACGAAGCAGATAATAATTTTTGCATTGCTGGCTGTAGCCGCAATATCAGGAGTCATTGCTTATCTGCTTTATGTCAGGACTTTCGGAAACGCCGCCCAGATTGTTCTTACCGCGCATGATTCTCCCGGGTACGAGTGGGAGCAGATAGCTTCGGAAAACAATATTATCAGCAGCTATCTGTGGGGCCGCACGAAGAAACTCATGCTTAACCATGATGGCGAAGACGTTATGATCCCCACATACTATAAGATTGCAGGAAGGCTTGTAACACAGCCTGCGGAAGGTTCACAGGTGTATGATCTCTCAGATCAGGCGTGGCTGCTTGACTGTTATGTTGAAGCCGGCGATGCGGTTGCTGCACGCAATCTGAAAAACAGAGTCGTCAGCAGGTTCCATTCGGATTCCGGAATGTATCTGAGCTTTACGGGAAACAATGTCACAAACGAGCAAAAAGGCATAAAGACGACGGAAGACAACATTGCATGGCTTGAAGCATATCTGCGTTATTACTGTGCATACGGCACGTCCAGGGATTATGAAGAAATCAAAAAACTCATCGCCGCGATCTTTGATGAGACCGGAGCAGTAAGGCCCGAACACCTCGATGTCGCGAGATATGTGGATTCGCTTTATTACAGAATGACAAATCCTAAAGGCGCCGATCCCGACGGCAATTCGAGCCTGGATGAGGCATACGGCATAAACAGCGAAGAAGGCCAGGGTACCGGCGAGGGGGCTTCGGTCAACCTTAAGCAGGTGGTCGGAGTAAAACTCTCAAACGTCAGGCTTTCCCTGATATATGATCTCGAGAAGAACGGCTTGATAGCCCAAGGCGCGTATGACAGAGCCTTAAAACTCGTAAAGGACGCAAAAGACGGTGACGGAGTTCCGTTTTACGCATATGCTTATGAAAAGGCCGAGAATGGTATTAACTACATTTATTCCGGATCACGTGCCGGAACGGTGGATGTAGGCGATTCGATCATGGTCATGGCAAACCTTGCGAGAGTGAAAGAACTCGACATTGAATCATACAATGAACTCAAGAACATGCTGGTCAATGAAAGACGCATCATGAGCAGCTATTACATCGTTACGGGCAACTACGGCGGAGGCGAAGCATACAAGCAGTACAGCTATGTGATGGAGCTCGCATATGACATGGAAGACCGCGATCTTTACAGGGCCGCCTGCAACAGCGTTGGAACCCGCGTGGCCACCAGATCTTCAAGCCCTGCGATCTACATGATATTCAGAGAAAGTAACGGAAGATTCACGTTTTTCGCCTCTGATAATTTAGGCGTCCGCAAGGCTGTCTGACGAATTGAAAAACCCCCTTATTACGAGTATACTTTTACGCGTTATAAAAATAATACCCAAAGGAGATTATAGATATGGCATTTATCGATGACATCATTGCCAGAGCAAAAGCTGACAAGAAGACTATCGTTCTTCCCGAGTCCATGGACAAGAGAACTTTTGAGGCTGCCGAGAAGATCCTCAAGGCAGACATGGCAAACCTTATCATTATCGGCACACCCGAAGAGATCGCAAAGAATTCCGAAGGTTATGACATCACAGGAGCTACCATCGTAGATCCTTTTACTGATCCCAACAAGCAGAAGTACATCGATAAGTTCATCGAACTCCGCGGCGTAGACACAATGGTAGCTGCAGCAAAGAAGAAGGCTGAGAAGAAGGGCCTTTCCGAGGAAGAGACAGCTGCTGCCATCGCTGACGCTCAGAAGAAGGGTATCACACCCGAGAAGGCTCAGGCTCAGATGGAGTCTGATTATATGTACTACGCTTGCCTTATGTGCAAGTGCGGTGATGCCGACGGTGCTGTTTCCGGCGCTTGCCACTCAACAGGCAACACAATCCGTCCCGCTCTCCAGCTCCTCAAGATGAAGCCGGGCATTTCATCCGTTTCCGGATTCTTCCTTCTTGACGTACCTAACTGCGACCTTGGTGAGCACGGCCTCTTCATCTTCGCAGACTGCGCAGTTAACACTGACGTTGATTCCAACAAGCTCGCTGAGATCGCAAAGCTCTCCGCAGAGTCTTTCGAGCAGTTCATCGGCGCTCCCGCAAAGGTCGCAATGCTCTCATATTCTTCTTACGGTTCTGCAAAGCACGACGATGTTACAAAGGTCGCTGAAGCAGTTAAGATCGCAAAAGAGAAGTATCCTGACCTCGTAGTTGACGGTGAGCTCCAGCTCGATGCAGCTCTTGTTGAGGAAGTCGGCCAGCTCAAGGCACCCGGATCTCCGGTAGCAGGCCACGCCAACACACTTGTATTCCCTTCACTCGAAGCAGGCAACATCGGATACAAGCTCGTTCAGAGACTTGCAAAGGCTCCTGCATACGGACCTGTCCTCCAGGGCCTCGCACTTCCCGTTAACGATCTTTCCAGAGGCTGCAATGCCGATGACATCGTAGGAACGGTGGCAATCACAGCAGTTCAGGCTCAGGCTGCACAGGCTTAAGAGCTGACCGATAAAGCAACATTAAAGACAGGAGAAAAGTCTAATGAAGATTTTAGTCATCAATTGCGGTAGTTCTTCCGCAAAGTTCCAGCTTTTTGATATCGATACAGGCGCAGTCCTCGCAAAGGGCAACGCTGAGAGGATCGGTATCGACGGCAAGCTCACATATAAGCCCGCCGGCAAGGATGAGTTCGTTTCCACAGAACCCATGCCTGACCACAAGGTAGCTGTCCGTATGATCCTCGATGCATTGGTCGACAAGGATCACGGCGTTATCTCTGACGTATCTGAGATCGCAGCTGTCGGTCACAGAGTACTCCACGGCGGTAAGTTTTACAGTGCATCCGTTATCGTTAACGATGACGTTAAGAAGGTCATCAGGGACTGCTTCCCTCTCGGCCCCCTGCACAATCCTGCAAACCTCATCGGTATCGAGGCATGCGAGGACGTTCTTCCCGCAGGCACACCTCAGGTTGCCGTTTTCGATACTGCGTTCCATCAGACAATGCCCGCAAAGGCTTACACATATGCTCTTCCTTATGAGCTTTCCGAGAAGTACGACATCCGCCGTTACGGTTTCCACGGTACTTCCCACCGTTATGTAAGCCACAGGGTTGCTGATTTCCTCGGTAAGAAGTATGAGGATCTGAAGATCATCACATGCCACCTCGGCAACGGTTCTTCTTTCGCAGCCGTTAAGGACGGCAAGTGTCAGGACACATCAATGGGTCTTACGCCTCTTGCAGGTATCTGCATGGGTACAAGAACAGGTGACATCGATCCGGCCATTGTT
>JAIKZM010000190.1 GCA_024682215.1 Saccharofermentans sp.
GTCCACAATTCGGATTACTACTACCAGAAGAACGAGATCCGCAAAAATCTGAACGACTGCCTCAAGGAATTGAAGAACAGCACGTTCAAGTCGCAGCAGGGTCTTGAGAGCGAATCCAGAAGGGCGCTCATCAGCGTAATGCTGCTGATCCTTGCGCAGACCGTTCTTATCATTGCGATCATCTGGATAAACAACCATCTCGGCATCAAGCCCGTTCTCAAAGCCGTCGACCACATCAAGAAAGACGAGAGCCTTCCCGTTATCGGCGCCTCCGAATTCCGTTACCTTGCCGGTGCATACAACGTAATGTACAACGCGTACAGGAACAGCATCAGCCACCTCAACTTCAAAGCATCACATGACGAGCTTACCGGTGCATACAACAGAGCCGGCTACGAGATCATCAAGAACAGCGTCGAAATGTCGACAACCGCCCTCATGATCATCGATGCCGACAAATTCAAAGAGATAAATGATACATACGGCCATGATGTCGGCGATAAGGTCTTAAAGAGAGTGGCAAATACGCTCAAGAGACATTTCCGTTCTGACGACTATGTGTGCAGGATCGGCGGAGACGAGTTCGTGGTTTTGATGGTACATATCATCGGTGATCCCCAGACTCTCATCGAGAAAAAGATGAAAGGCATAAACCAAGAGCTTGGCGAAGCGGACGGCGATGTTCCGTCTGTAACTTTAAGCGTGGGAGTTGCCTACAGTGATAAAGGCCTCGAAGCCGACGAGATGTTCAAGCGCGCGGATACAGCACTCTACTATGTAAAGCAGAACGGCAGAAAGGGCTGCCAGTTCTATTCAGATAAATTCGAGACGCTGGCTTCTCTCAATCTGACTTCGATATCTAAAACTGATGAAATATCAGATTAGGATCGGTTTTCAGAAGTTCTTCATCATGCCGGTCAGCTCATCGTCTTTTTGAGCAGTTATCTGCGGGAAACCGCATATCTTTCAGCTGCAAGTTAAGAACAAAGACCGGTAACAGTATTGCTTAGTTATCAAAGCGGCTCCCTGGTGTAGTTTAAGCATCAGAAAGTGCGGATAATACTGATTGTTAGTCCCCCTTGCACAGATGATTAGGTTCCTGTGACCCGATCGGTTCCTGCGATCCCGCGATCGGTGGAACAGGACCCCTCAAGTATGAGACAGGTCCTTTGGGTATCACCATTACCTGAGTTAAGTCTCCTAAGACAAGAGCATAGCTTAAAACAGATAACAGCCCGGAAGTTTATCAGCTCCCGGGCTGTTTTTTCAGTTGAACAATGTTACATTTCCGGAATATCATCGAAGAGGTATGAACCCGGAAAGCCAGTAAAATAGGCATGTTACCAATACGGTGCGCCGAAAAACGAAGGTGGTGCTTTATTTTTGACGGAGAAAATGACACACTGAAGACAGTAAACGGATGCAGGTGGTGCTGTTTATGGATTTCGGTGAAAAGATAAAAGAGCTGAGAGAAGCAAAGGGGATGACACAGCAAAATCTTGCTGATCTTCTTTTCGTGACCAGGCAGACAGTATCGAGATGGGAAGGCGGCTCCCGCTATCCCGATCTCATCACGGCAAAGAATCTGGCTGACATTTTGGACACGACAGTCGATACCCTGATGGCTGATGACGGAAAGATGAACCGCGAGCAGATAGCCAGATCATATGGAAATCTTTCCGGCAAGATCGAGACGATGGTTATCGCCCTCTGCGTCATGTTCAGTCTCGGCACCTGGTTCTTATCCTGCTGGTGGCTCAGAGACTGCTTTGTCGAAGAGCTGTTCACCGTAGATCACTGGTATTTCCCTTTCCTTTCGATAATAGACATCTTTGTTAACGCATTCATCTCGATCACCCTGATCTCCTGCATGATCAAGACGGTCCACAACGAGCTCCCGATCGCGAAAACAGGAATCCTGGGAGTCGTTTTCTTCATCTACAGGGGCCTCGCGAATCTCATCCTCGTACTGCTCGGCTTTGAGAGCCGCATCGCAGCTGAACCGGTCACCAAGCCCTTAAGCTCCGGATACGGGATAATGTTTGCCATGTGCTCCATGGTCTGCGCGGGACTTTCATTCCTTCTCGCATATTACATCTACAGCTTCCTTATCTCCGGCAGGATGGTCAGACTGTTCATGTATGTGCTGGCGGCCGCGGTCCTTCTGGCCGTCAACCTGATAGCGTACCTGATATTCACAGGAGCGTATAAGGAAGCATTCGTAATACCCGAGATGATACTCTTCTCGATGCCGCTCAATGAGGCAATGTGTGTCTTATTCGGACTGGTGATCGCCATCGGAACACGCAAGAGATCTTTTTCTCAGGCAAAAGAATAACCTGACAGCAAAACTTACCTTTTCGAAAGCAGGAATTATGCCTGCTGAGGTTAATACGACATTTTTTAGGGAGGCGGCTTATGAATAACACGGAAAATCTTGAACTGAGCAGCAGCGAAAAACGCAAGATCAAGATCTGGAAGACCGTGATCATCATCCACGGGATCCTTTGTTTCCTTTTGGTCTATTTGAGCCTGATACAGATGATCATAATGCAGATCACCCCTTGGGAGTTTTGTATAGAGCTGGTCAGAGAGATCATTGCGTATCCGCGGAATCTGGTTATGTATGCGTCCGTCTCACTGGTCTTCAATCTGTTTACAATTCCGAGACTTTTAGCACTTTACAGTTATATCAAATCGAAGATCATGGGAAAAATAAAGCTTTTGCCCGTGCTCCTTTATGTTGTATTCCTGCTTTGCGGGTGCGCACTGCTCTGGTATTTATTTGGCATTTATCTGTCCAGGGCCCGTAAGCCCGTTATCTACCTGTATCCGGAGACTAAGACCGAAGTCAGCGTAAAGCTCGGGTTAGACGGCAAGCTGACGGCCGTATATCCGAAATACGACGCGGCAGAAGGCTGGACCGTTACGGCTGAACCGGACGGAACTCTCACAGACAGGAAAGGAAGGCAGTATTCCTATCTGTACTGGGAGGGCGACATCAATATCAGGCCCGATCTGAGCAGGGGCTTCTGCGTAAAAGGCGAAGACACTGTTGAATTCCTCGAAAATTCACTGAAGCAACTGGGCCTTACCGACAAGGAAGCTGATGATTTCATAACATACTGGCTTCCCCAGATGCAGGACAACAAATATAACGTCATCACGTTCCAGACCACAGCCTATGAAGAGGCCGCATCTCTTCACGTCTCACCCAAGCCCGATACGGTCATCAGGGTCTACATGCTCTGGTACCCTTCAAAAGTTAAGGTCAATATCAGGCCCCAGGAGCTCGAAAACATAAATCCGTCCGTGCGAAAAGGGTTCACGGTCGTCGAGTGGGGCGGAGAAGAATTTAAGAAAGGCCATCTCCGCCTGGAATCAATGGCGTGACACGGAAGGAAA
This sequence comes from Saccharofermentans sp., assembly GCA_024682215.1. Taxonomy (GTDB): domain Bacteria; phylum Bacillota; class Clostridia; order Saccharofermentanales; family Saccharofermentanaceae; genus Saccharofermentans. The sequence continues at coordinate 3,406 of JAIKZM010000190.1, forward strand.
GATGATAGGGAGACCTTGAATATGACTGCTGACTATAGCGAAAACAGAATAACCGGCAAAACGTTATTAGCTTTCATTCTGCTGTTCACCGTTGTCGCGGCTTTTTTCTATGGCGGATATTGTGTTGCAGAAAGTTCCGCACATCACAGTATAAGTTTTCCCCGGATTCCTGAAGGGATGTATCTCACTTTCATCAAAGATGCCAGCTTAAAAGATTCCGGCAGTGACACTGTTGTACACATTTTTTCCGGAACGGTTATATCGCCTTACGCATTCCATGGCCGCAGTATGAATTTCTATTATTCAGAAAACAAAGAGGCCCTTGAGAGATTCAAAACGCTGGACATTTGGGATCAGTTAACCAGAGCAAAAGAAATGGGAGTGTATAGGCTTGATGCAGGCTTTGACTGCTTTGTCGAACAAAAGCAGCTCGAGCAGATCTGCGATGAAGTGGAAAATGAGACCAGGGCAATGCAGAGCAGAGATTTTAAAGTGAGGTTTGAACCTGTGATCATCTGTGGTGTGATCCTGCTCGCGGTAGGGTTATACCTTACATATGTGTTTTCCATGTTGAAATGGCATGCCTTCTTATATGTAGTGGATATAATCGGACTAATTGTCATCTTTATGAATACACTTTCCAACATGTGTCATTAATCTGAAGTGCTAATGCAGCGGGTTAAAATATGAACGATATGAATATCAACGGCAAGACCATAGCAGCATATATTCTTCTTCTGATCGAAATCGCGGTCTTTTTCATTAGCGGATATGAAGTCGCCGCAAACGACGCAAGACATTATGTAAGATTCCCTCAGATACCTGAAGGGATGCTCCTTACGGTCATCAAAGACACGGACTGTGTTTATGAAAATGACACAGTGCATCTGTCTGAAGGAACAACAGTCATACCTTACAGCATTAGTATGATCCTTATCCATCGTGTTGATAACACAAGCACGTATGGTGTTTATTTCTATTATTCGGAAAACAAAGAGAACTTCGAAAGATTCAAAAGACTGATCGATCCGGATAAGTCAAGCAGAGCGAAGGAAATGGGAGTAATGTCACTTAAAGCCGGCTTTGACTGCTTTGCCGAACAAAAGCAGCTCGAGCAGACCATTATTGAAGCTGAAAAAGCGACCAAGTTGATGGGACGCAGCGTCTTTTGGAATGACTTCACTCCCGTGATCGCCTTCGGTCTTTGCTTTTCCGCGGCAGGGTTCTTCTTTACGCGTCTGTTAGTTAAGAAACAATGGTATGTGCTCTTATACGTTGTTGATATTGTCGCGATGGTATTTATCTATTTCGGTTTTGGTCTGTGTCTGTATCATTGAATACCATCACGGCAACCGGAACACACAAGAGATCATTTTTGGGGGAGAACGGCTTATGAATTACACGGAAAATCTTGAATTGAGCAGCAGCGAAAAACGCACGCTTAAGATCTGGAAGACGGTGATCATCATCCACGGGATCCTTTGTTTCCTTATGGTCTATGAGAGCCTGATACTAATGATCCGGTTGCGCATCACCCCTTGGGGCTTTTTTACAGAACTTATCAGAGAGCTGGCAAAGTACCCGGAGATGCTGTTGGCATACACAACGATCTCGGTGGTCGTCAATCTGTTTACCATTCCCAGACTGATAGCTCTTTACCGTTTTATCAAAGCGAAGATCACGGGCGAAATAAATCTGAAGCTCATTCTCAATTATATTTTTGCTGTGCTCTGCGGGTTCGTGCCGCTCTTTTTCTTTCAAACTTATCTATCCAGAGCCCATGCCGCTAAGCCCGTTATCTACCTGTATCCTGAGACTACGACCGAAGTCAGCGTAAAGCTCGATTTAGACGGCAAACTGACGGCCGTATATCCGAAATACGACGCGGCAGAAGGCTGGACCGTTACGGCAGAGCCTGACGGAACTCTCACTGACAAGAAAGGAAGGCAGTATTCATATCTGTACTGGGAAGGCGACATCAACATCAAGCCCGACATGAGTCAGGGCTTCTGCGTAAAGGGTGAGGACACTGCAGAATTTCTCGAAGACGCGATGAAACAGCTCGGCCTTACCGACAAGGAGGCTGACGACTTCATTACCTACTGGCTTCCTTTGATGCAGGAAAACAAATATAACGTCATCACTTTCCAGACAAAGGCTTATGAAGATGCCGCAGCACTTCACGTTTCGCCCAAGCCCGATACGATCATCAGGGTCAACATGCTCTGGTACCCTTCAAATAATAAGATCAATATCGAACCTCAGGAGCTCGGATCCTTAAATCCGTCCGTGCGAAAAGGTTTCACGGTCGTTGAGTGGGGCGGAGAAGAATATAAGAAAGGCAATATACGCCCGTAATCAAACTTTACAGATTTCGAACCGTTGACAAAAACAGGATATTCAGTTGTTTAATCGTCATCCCTGTCAGTTGCCTTCTGTCCGATAAGTATTACCAGAAAAGCTGCAAACAGCAGCGCCGGGCAGAGCAGCACCGTTTTAAGTCCCAGATATGGCATCAGGATGCTTCCAATTCCTGCACCGGAACCGAAGAGCATTATCACCACGAAGTAGTAAAGCGTTTTCTTTATCTGCTCTTTTTCCCCTGTCCTCAGCCACTTGCTTAAAGCGACCGTGCCGGCCCTCAGGTTGCCGATGCACATCGTGCTCGCATATTCATGTCCGTTGACCTCTCTGAATGCCTGCACCTGCATGGCGCACGAAAACGAGATGATCGCATTTGCAACATGGTCGAACTGCTCCGAAATGAACGATGATGTCACCAGGATGGCCATCTCAGCAGCGATTATTATCAACCGCCAGTTGATGCTCTTCGTATTCTTTTTCACGAAGTGGGCAATGAGATCTGTCGCAAGCACGCCCGCAGCGAAAGCAAGTATCGGATAGAGGTAATTGAGCGCACCCGGGAAGTCCCTTTCGAACAGTTTGATGCTCATGAGTACGATATTTCCCGTCTGCGCATTAGCAAAGACCTTGCCTCTAAGCACATATGTATAGGCATCCTGAAGACCTCCCGACAGCGCCAGGAAGATCATTACGGGTATGCTCTCGGCTATCCTTTTTCCTTTGATCTGATCCAGGGAATTATCCATTACTTAATATGTCCGCGCTCAGATAATCCTTGAATAACTGTATCTTTTCTCCAGTGCAAACTCCACTCCGGATGACATGATGTGATCCTCCTTTTCGAGTCTGTTTTGATGATAGCACATCTGCATTATCGGTACATCAAAGCTTGTGATAGTGGTCAATGCTTTTTACAGTTTTATAACCGCATAAAACCTGTCGCCTTTTGTCTTAAGCTCAAGCTTATATTTCAGCATCGCAAGATTATTATCCGCTATTGCCAGTCCGAGTCCACTGCCATTGTTTCCGCGCGACTCGCTGCCTTTGACGAACGGCTCCCTTATGCTCTTGATATCATCTATCTTTTCGGAAACAGTGTTGACTATGACAACCGAATCCTTATCACAGCTGATATCTATTTCAGTACCTTCCTTGCTGTGCAGGACCGCATTTCCGATAAGATTGTCCAGCGCCTGCTTGAAGAGTTCTTTATCAGTCTTGACTATAACTTCCTTCTGATCGTAATTCACCTTCAGAACGCGGGAACTTATCGTATATTCATTGTCAGCTATGACTTCAGCTATGATTGAACCGATATCGGTATCGGCAGTTGTGACCTTTCCAGTCAAAGCCTCGGACTTGGAAAACTCCAGGATGTTGTTTATCATGCCGGTCATCTGCGAGACCTTGTCTTCAATCTTTTCCGCATAGTATTCCTGCTTGTCCGAGCCTATATGATAAGAAAGACTTTCAGCATATCCGCCTATCGCAGCCAGGGGCGTCTTGAGATCATGGGCCATCGCATTGGTCGTCTTCAAGCGGTATTCAAATATCTCGTAGTTTCGTTTTCTTGTGTTATATACGATAGTTGCAGGAATGAAAGCAAAGATGAAAGCGCCACAACAGATAATCACAACAGCAAAGATGAGTTGATCTCTAAATGCCATATTAAAAGATATCGTAGCAGAACCCGTACGCCTGCATTTAAAGCTGTGATACGTATTTCCGGACTCATATTCGTCATGCCCAATGTTTTCCAGGCTTCCACCGCCAAACGGATCTCCTGCAACGGTGCCGTTAGCAAACATAAACCCGTCATATTCAGGATTTATGAGCGTCATGCCATCGGTGTTTTCCGGTTCGATATTGAAAGATATGTCTGTATCATTGCCATTCGCATCAATTATCTTGACACTTACCGGAATGAATACTCCTTTTTCAAGATCCGCATAGAATTCCTTGCATTCAAATTCGATCTTGGGAGAATGCGTAAAATACTTGGAGTATTCTTTATCAATAAAACTTTTAGCCTGCACTTCCGGAGTGTCAAAATACTTCAGATAAGCTTTGTCAGCCAGCTGAAAATAAGCACGGTCTCCATCCCCGTCCGGAGCTCTGTAAGTATATGTAAGTATTGCGTCCCTGGATGTGTCCAGCCTGTCTTTACCGTCAATAACGACCTCATAACGCTCACCTGTCACGCAATAGTGATTTATCAGATTTTCTTTGGCATAAGCGAGATCATTTCCTGACAATTCGGGTTCAGTAATTGCTTCCTCTAAGAATTCGGCTATTGTTTCTTCATGCCAGCGAGCCGATTCCATTACATTGAAATTATACGCGTAGTATTCGGGCATAAAATATATCACGCCTGCAGTCGTAAAGACGGCCAGCAAAACGAGCACGCTGATGAAATACGACACTAGGAACTTAGGTTTCTTTATGGTTGCTTTGCGGGATTTCATTATTATTCCTCCGATATACGGTATCCCCTGCCGATTACGGTCCTGATCTGACCCGCAGCTTCTCCAAGGCAGTCCCTGAGCCTCTTTATGGTGCTGTCGACGATCCTGTCGCTGACATCGAGGTCATCGCACCACACATGCTCAAGGATTGTCTTTCTGGTAAGTACGGCGTCTTTATTCTCAAGAAGGTATAGCAGAAGGAAATATTCTTTTGATTTGATCTCGATCGGTCTTCCCTTGACTTTGACCATCATGGTCTTTTTGTTAAGGGAGATATTGCCGCACCTTAACTCTTCACCGTCATCGCTCTTTCTTGCGCGCTTAAGCAGAGCAAGACTCTTGGCGTAAAGATGCCTTATGGAGAACGGCTTGATGACATAATCATCACAACCGGTCTCATAACCTTTTAAGATGAAGTTATCGGTGCTTAAGGCAGTAACGAAGATTATCGGGCAGTCACTCTTTGAGCGTGCCGCTTTGCAGATATCAAATCCTGATGCCCCGGGAAGCATTATGTCCAGGATCATGAGATCGTAGGACTCATCCGATACCTTGGCCAAGGCATCATTACCGTTAACAGCGGTATCAACTGTCCAAAGTCCGGCGCCTTCCTCGCGATAGAAGACGCTCATGATCTCAAGCAGTTCAGGTGAATCTTCAACGATCAGTAATCTGTAAGCCATATCTTTCGTTCTCCTTGGTCTCATAATACACGAATGTTATGACACTGGTATGACATGAGATCCTGAACATCCAGAGAAACAAAGAATTCACTCCATTCAGCTTATTGATCAGAAGTCCAAAGAATCCGACCATTAAGATATTCATTCAGAAAATGAAGAAGCTGGCGTGTTTGTTTACACTGTAGATGGGACATGAAATCATCAGTTACTGCGACATAACAGATTCGTTTGTTATTGAACGAAAAGCACGGCCTTGGATACATTTCAAGGCCGTTTTCTTTGTTCCGTTTTCTGTGCGGGCATATGGCTGAAACGCAACAAAATAAGCACTGTTACGCAAAGTAACAGCGTTGTCACAGCCCGTTTCTTGTGTGTCACGGGGCAGGGTCATAGACTCAAATCAAACCTCAGGAAAGGATGTGACACACATGAAAAATCACATTATCAAATCTTTAGTAATTACAGTTGCTCTTCTCACCGGGCTCACGACAGCCGGATGCAGTAAGAACGAATATGCGAATGCTGATCAGACTGTAGTCAGCACGGTCCGGATCGAATGCGGCTGGGAGCAGGTCAACACCTCGATCGGAGCATATAAGTTTGGAGAGAAGTATTTCATAGAAAAAGATTATAAAGAGGATGAAGTAACCTCCAATAGCGTCTACATATATAATTACGATCCCGATGAACCCAAAGCCTTTAAAAGCGTTCCCTACCAGATAATGCTCTCATTCGGTCAGACAGACGGATACAGCGATCCCATGATCACCGTTTCTTTAGTAGACAACAAGAGCAAGAGCACTTATTACGCGATCGTCGATAAGAACGGGACAA
>JAIKZM010000004.1 GCA_024682215.1 Saccharofermentans sp.
ACGTTTCGGGGATGCATTGCTGAGTTCGTACGTAAACAGGACTGACCTGTCGGTCGAGCTTCAATTTGCCGTCCTCAAGATTACGACATCTGACGGCATTGATTTCATTTCATTCCGCGGAACTGATGACACGATCATCGGCTGGAAGGAAGACTTTAATCTCAGTTACAAAACAGTACCTGCTGAAAACGAAGCAGTTGAGTATCTTCAAAACGAAGGACAGTCAAACCTCAGAACGATGAGGTTAGGCGGACATTCAAAAGGCGGACACCTTGCTGTATATGCTGCTTCGGGGGTAACGGGAGACATAGCGGAACGCATCGCGTGCATCTATAACTGTGACGGCCCCGGATTTAACAGGGAGACTTACGAATCAGAACAATACAGGAGCCTTAACGGAAGGATCGTCAGGATAATCCCGCAGGGTTCGATCATAGGACGGCTTCTTGAATGTGATACCGAACCCGTCATAACTGCAAGCTCGGAAATAGGACTTATGCAGCATGATCCGCTTTCGTGGCAGATAACGGGTAAGGATTTTGTTACGGTACAGAACACTGATCAGCTCAGCGACCTTTTCAAAAAGACCATGACAGGATGGCTTGAACAGATGTCATTTGAAGAGAGAAAGTTCTTCATAGATGATCTGTTTGCTGTATTCGCGGCATCAGGTTGTGATTATTTAAGTCTGCTTCCCAAAGTGGGCCTGCGAGGGAAAAAGGCAATGCTAGACAGGCTTAATCTGATGAGTGCGGATTCTTCTGAGAAAGTTAAGATGCTCGTGAAATTGTTTTTCGAAAACTGGAACGGAATGCGTCCGGCAAAAGAGCTATTTGGACAGAAAGAACTTCCAAACATATTCAGGATCGCAAAGAACGCGGAAACGCCCGGCTGATTCACCCGCTAATTAATGTCTTTAAACTATATTTCAGGTTTGTGTGCAAATATTATAGCGTCGGCTGAGGCGGACTTTATCACGCCGAACAGACGGGTTAAAATATCAGAAAAGCATTAAGGAGCAAATACAATGAGGATACTTCTTGCAGAAGACGAGAAATCAATGTCCAAAGCGCTTCAAGCAATCCTTACGAAGAACAACTATTCCGTCGATGCTGTTTATGACGGTGAGGAAGCGGTGTCTTATGTCCGTTCCGGCGATTATGACGTAATAATAATGGACATCATGATGCCAAAGATGAACGGGATCGATGCAGTCAAGGAGATAAGGGCAAAGGGGATCACGGTCCCCGTCATTATGCTCACCGCGAAATCGGAGATAGACGATAAGGTGGTTGGACTTGATGCCGGAGCAAACGATTACCTCACTAAACCTTTTTCGAGCAGGGAACTTCTCGCAAGGCTCCGCGCCCTGACAAGGACACCCGGAGTTGTTGCAGACAACACCCTTCATGTCGGAAATCTGACACTTGACCGCGGAACGTTTGAACTTTTCACGCCTTCGGGCAAATACAGACTCGCCGGCAAAGAGTACCAGATGATAGAACTCCTTATGGCAACCCCGGGGATGCTGATCTCGACCGAAAGGTTCATGGATAAGATCTGGGGCATTGATTCAGAGGCTGACATCAGTGTCGTATGGACATACATTTCATTCCTCAGGAAAAAACTTGCTGCGCTTGAAGCTGACGTTCAGATCAAGGCGACAAGAAACGCGGGTTATTTTCTGGAGGTTAAACAGTGATCAAAAAACTCCGTCTCAAGTTCATATTGGTTTCCATGCTGTCCGTGACGATCGTCATGGTCCTTTTGATCGGAATAATCAACATAATGAACTACAGGAGTGTCGTTAACGGTGCCGACAGGATCCTCGCCATGCTTACAGACGGCGGAGGAAGATTCCCCGGAATGACCAGAAGTGATGTGACCAGACCGGCAAGACGGCCATCGAGAAGCAATGATGACTTCATCAGGAGGATGACGCGTTCAATCTCAGGTGAAGATGACGAGAGTTCTCCCGAATTGCGTTACGAGTCAAGGTTCTTCAGTGTTACGCTTGATCTGAACGGTGAAGTCAAATCCACACGTACAGACAGAATATCTGCAATTGTCAGTGAAGAAGCCGGGGAAATGGCCAAGGAAATATTAAGATCAGGCAAGGTCATAGGTTTTCGCGGAGATTACAGGTTCAGAAAGACTGTCAACACCAAGAACGATACGATACTTATAGTATTCTATGACTGTGGAAGAAGTCTGGACAACGTAAGATCATTTCTTTTCATAAGCATCATGATCTCCCTGATATGCCTGCTGATGGTATATATCCTGATAACAATATCGTCGAAAGCCGTGATCAGGCCTGCAGCAGATGCCTATGAAAAGCAGAGACAGTTTATCACCGATGCCGGACACGAACTTAAGACTCCGCTGGCGATAATAAATGCCGATGCTGACGTTCTCGAAATGGAACTCGCAGGAGACACGGATGAATCATCTGCCAACGAATGGCTCGATGACATAAGAAAGCAGACCTCAAGGCTCACCGAGCTGACAGGAAAACTGATCTACCTTGCAAAGACCGAGGAAGGAACAAAGGAAGCATTTACGTTTGTTGATTTCCCGGTTTCTGACGTAATAGCCCAGGAGGTTGACTCGTTCAAGGCACCTGCACAGGCGGCAGGCAAGGTTATCGATGTTAAGATAGAAGATAATCTTTCCATGAACGGGGATCAAAAGGCCATCAGGCAGCTGGCAGGCATCTTCCTGGACAATGCGATCAAGTATTCACCTGAAGGCGGAACCATCAGCATCAGACTGAAAAAGAGCGGAAGATACATTGCTTTCAGCGTTACAAACAGCACTGTTACACCTGTGTCCAAAGAGAACCTGAAGCACATGTTTGACAGGTTCTACAGAACGGATGAGTCCAGAAACTCTTCGACCGGCGGATACGGCATCGGACTTTCGATCGCCAGGAGCATCGTGGAAGCACATAAAGGCAAGATAAGCGCCAGTTTATCAGACGGAAGCAAACTGACGATGTCGGTTGTATTGCCATCATGATTTCTTGACATAGTTGTCGTTGATTTTTTATAATTCAATCGAAATCTTTATAAGGGAGGATTTAAGAAATGGCTAATATATGGAAGTGTTCCTGCGGACAGGATAATGACGGTAATTTCTGCATCAACTGCGGTTCTACAAAACCCGAAGGTACCGAGAACGCTGTCGGTGCCCCCGCACCCGTTGCACCCGCTGTTGCACCTGTTGAAGAAACTCCGGCAGCTGTGGCACCCGCCGTTGCACCCGTTGAACCTGAAACACCTGCAGCTGCAGAACCCGCAGTTTCAGCTGTTGAGCCTGCAGCTCCGGCGGTCGCGCCTGTTGTTGCTCCCGTAGCAGTTGCCGCAGCCGCTGCAACTGAGGAAGAACCTGTACAGGTGATCAAGTGTCAGCCCATGTCAGAAGCTCCGATGGAGGATTATTCAAGCGTACCTTCAGATCCTGAGTTTGCAGAGGCAGAGAATGTTCCGCTTCACGATACATACCAGCCCGCTGCGGTTGCAGTTGCACCTGTAGTGGCTCCCGTTGCTTCCGCTGCTCCCGCAAATGAGCCCCCGAAGCAGGTTGGTCCCGTAAACTATCAGAACACATCATCGAATCCGTATTCAGAGCCTGACCGCGCATCGCACAATCCGTATGCACCCGTTCCTGTAGATCCGGCACAGAACAATTACGGCGGCGGTTATGCTGCTCCTGTTGCAGCTCCTGCAGGAAACAGCGGAACAGGGCTTTTGATCCTTGGTATCATAGCAGTCGTGCTCGCATTTGATGTTACGCTCGGCGCGATCATCTGCGGCGCTATCGGATGCTCACAGGCGAAGAAACTCAAGTTACCCGATGGTTCATATCCCACAGGTAAGGCAAAGGTCGGTGCGATCCTTTCAAAGGTAGGACTGATCATAGGTATCGTTACCACCATAATAGCCATCATTTGGTTCATAATCGTGGTAGTTGGAATTATTGCCGGTGCCGGATACGCTTTGTCACAATGATGGCTTTTGATTGACAAAACAGAGGCTGCGGCTTATGCCGCAGCCTTTTTTCTGCCTTGACAAATGGCGGGACTGCATAATATAATCGTAAGGCTATTTTTATGCAATTATATTGCGGGTTTATGCGCTGCCGCGGCACTCGCGGGTGTGCAACTTGAATAAAAGAAAGAGTATAGATCTGGAGGATAACATTGTATGGCAAAGATGACATATCAGCCCAAGAAGAGGCACAGAACTTCGGTTCATGGCTTCAGGACAAGAATGGAAACAGCGAACGGACGCAAGGTTCTCGCCAGGAGAAGAGCGAAGGGCAGAAAGCAGATCGCTGTCTGAAGACTGTCGCGCTGAGATTCAATTTTGAATTCTCGCGTGTGTACCGCTACGGGAAATTCGCTTCGGGGAAATTCCTGTCGGTACATGCAATGAAGAGACACCCGGGTACAAGGCAGAGCGGGAACACGGTGGATCCGGTCCTTATCAGGACTGGATTCTGTGCGAACAAACGCGAGCTCGGAGCCGTTGGGAGAAACAAGGTCAGGCGCTTAATGCGTGAATCCTTCAGGGAACTGAAAGACGATCTTCCTTACGGCTACGATTATGTTTTCACATACAGGCACGGGAATGACATTCCCAAGTATTCAGATATTCGCAATGATATGGTAAAGTGCTGCCGCAGATTAAGGCTGTTGCCGGATGATGCGGTAAGCAACGCGTAAGGCGGAAGGGGCCATTTATGGTTGGCAGAGCATTGATAGCGCTGGTTCGCTGGTATCAGAAGCATATTTCGCCTGCGATCGGTCCTCATTGTAAATATCAACCCACCTGCTCTCAATATATGATAGATGCCGTTACCAAATACGGTGCGTTTAAAGGCGCGGCTATGGGCATCTGGAGGATACTCCGGTGCAATCCGTTTTCCAAAGGCGGTTACGATCCCGTCAGATGATATAGGCACAAAGTGTCTGTTTTTGGAGATACACAATAATGGTTGACGTAAACATCATGCTGGCTTTCTCGCCTCTTGAACCGCTTTACATAGTGTTCGGATGGCTTACGAGAGTCCTTTACAGTTTTTTCGGGAATTATGGTCTTGCGATCATCTTCCTGACGATCATCGTCAGAGGACTGATGATCCCGCTTAACATCAAATCCCAGAAATCAATGCTCAAGATGCAGGCCCTGAGCGGCAAGCAGGCTGAGCTTCAACGTAAATACGGTGATGATAAGGAAAAGTATCAGGAAGCTCTCATGGAGATGCAGAAGGAGAATGGTGCCGGCGGTCTGTCCGGATGCCTTCTTCCGTTCCTTCAGCTTATCTTTATCTGGCCTATCTTCCGTATCGTAAGCGGACCGCTCATCTATCTTTCGCAGGTTTCCACAGATAACATCAATGCCATGATCGAACTCGGCAAGGGCATGGGCGAAAAGGTTATCGGTGCCGCGGTAAACACGACAAACCATATCGGACTTGTCAAAGCTCTCTCAGAAAATACACAGTTCCTTACTGAATGTGTTAAGAGAGGTTTCCTCAAGATGGATCAGATGGTCGACCTCCACTTTATGGGAATGGATCTTACCATGACACCTGCATGGAACCCCAAGCTCTACATTCAGGATCCCAAGACGTATTTCCCGCTTCTCATTTTCCCTATCCTGGTACTTGCAACGAGCATCATTTCCATGGAACTCACAAAGGTAATGAAGCCGGGTTACAAGGAAGAGAAGGAAGCTAAGCAGCGCGAGAAGAATAATCCAGCGCGCAAAGGTCAGAGCGGCACAGATGACGCTACTGCAAATTCAATGAAGCTGATGACATGGATGATGCCGGCAGTAATGCTCTGGACAACATTTACTATGCCTGCAGCAATGGGTCTTTACTGGGTAGTCGGTTCCCTCATGGGCATCCTTACTCAGGTAATCGTTTATTACATGTTCACCAAGCCTTACGAGAAGAAGAAGGCTGAGATCGAAGCCAAGAAGGAAGCGGTCTTTAAGAAGTCAGGCAAAGCGGCTCTTGCAGCTGAAAGCGCTGACGGCAAGGCTTCCGGCAAGGGCAAGAAGGGTAAGAAGAACTAATTTGGTCTATAAGGAGGCCTCGAAATATGTTAAAGACAGTTACAAAAACGGCAAAGACAGTTGACGAAGCAGTTGAGGCAGCTATCGCTGAACTCGGCTGTTCTAAAGAAGAAGCAAAGATCGAGGTCATTAACGAAGGAAGCGATGGCGGTTTCCTCGGAGTAGGCAGAAAAGATGCTGAAGTAAAGGTTTCCTTTGATGACGGTGCTGAGGCTGAATCTTCCGTTGAAGACGATGACGCTGATGACGATACATATTACGGCGATGACGAGAACTTTGAGGGCGATGCGGTAAGCGAGGCAGAAGATGCTGCAGCTAACTTCGTAGCTGAGGTTCTTTCAGGCATCGGCATTCACGGAAACATGGATTCCTACAGGGAAGACGATACGATCTATATCTCAGTCACAGGTTCTGACTGCGGCGCTGCAATCGGCCGTCACGGTGAGACACTTGAGGCTATTACATACATGACCAACCTCATCGCTAACAAGCACAGCGAGCAGAGAGTTCACGTTCATCTCGATGTCGGCGGCTACCGCAAGCACAGAGAGCAGATCCTTAAGAACCTTGCAGACAAGGCAGCTTCAAGGGTTAAGCGTTCCGGCCGCAAGGTCGTAATGGAACCCATGACACCCTCAGAGAGAAGGATCGTTCACTCATATCTGCAGGGAGTCAACGGCGTCACAACGCACAGCGAGGGCGAAGAGCCTTCGAGATGCGTGGTAGTTACACCTGAAGAAGACTGATAAATCCGTATGTTCGCATATACGGATGAGCCTATCTGCGCGTGCTCCACGCCTGCGGGAATATCGGGACTTGCCGTAATACGCATTTCCGGAAACGGATGTGGCGTTCTCACAGACAAATGCACTAAGATCCTCCGTTCAAGCGGAGATTACGACAGGGTTTCACTCCTGCCCGGTTATACATGCGCATATGGCACCGTTATCGATCCCAAGACAGGTGACACCATCGACAAGGTAATGATCACGCACTTTGCGGAGCCCCATTCCTACACCGGTGAAGAAATGGTTGAGATCTCATGCCACGGTTCTTCCGCAGTGAAGCAGGAGATACTCAGATGTCTTGGCATATCAGGTATAAGGGTTGCTTATCCCGGAGAGTTTTCAAGAAGAGCTTTCATAAACGGCAAGATGAGCCTTGCCTCTGCTGAAGCGGTAATGGATGTTATCAACGCTGATACCGAGAGACAGCTTCAGGCAGCTGGAAGCCTCATGTCAGGTGTCCTTTCAGAAAAGATAGATTCCATCGAGAAAGCGCTCTATGACCAGATGGCCAAGATAGAGACACTGGTTGAATTTGACCGCGATGCAGACGATGACGAGGACGAGGACACGGAAGAAGATGCCATTCTTGAAGAACTCGTAAAGCAGCGTGAGTCTTTGCAGGCACTCTGTGCAGGTTACGGAAAGGGAAGGATCCTCTCAGAGCGTATGAGAGTCGCTCTCCTGGGACTTCCCAACAGCGGAAAGAGCACACTTCTCAATACGCTTACAGGATATGACCGTGCAATAGTAACAGAGGTTGCCGGAACCACCAGAGACACCATAGAGGTTCAAGTTGACATTAACGGGATCCCCGTTACGCTGATCGATACCGCAGGCATCAGAGACACCGATGACATCATAGAGAGTATCGGTATCGGAAGAGCCATGGAAGCCGGCAGGGAAGCGGATCTGGTCTTTTACATGATCCCGCCGGACATGGATTCATATGAGGTTAGGGAAGGACTTATGGAGCTTTCCGAAGACATCGGCGGAGAACGGATCACCGCAGTCTTCTCAAAGAGTGACGAGGGCAAGAACCCTGAAGAAAAAGACATCATAGGAGTTCTCGAAAAGCTCGGCATCACAAGGACCATCTCCGTTTCTGCCGAGGAAGAACTCAACATAGACAAACTCGAAGAAGTTATCACTTCGTATTACGACAGCCTCGGCGGCGGACAGTCTGAAGGATTGCTCATCACCAACAGCCGTCACTATTCCAAATTCAACAAAGGTCTCAAAAAGCTCGACATGGCCGTAGAGGCACTTGAAGAAGGCCTCGGCGTTGAGGTTTGTTCTTCAGCCCTGCGTTCATGCCTTGATGAGATAGGTGAGGTTACAGGCAAGACTGTATCTGCCACGCTGGCTGATACGATCTTTTCACGTTTTTGCATAGGCAAGTAAATGATCCTCGAAGAAGCACTCAAACTTGAGCACAGCTTTGAAGCCGGAAGCTATGACGTAGCAGTGGTCGGTGCAGGCCACGCAGGCTGCGAGGCTGCCCATGCATGCGCAAAGCTCGGCCTTAAGACCGTTCTTTTCACGCTCGCACTGGATTCTCTTGCAAATCTTCCCTGCAACCCGAGCATCGGCGGCACTTCAAAAGGCCAGCTCGTAAGAGAGGTTGACGCTTTGGGCGGCATCATCGGAAAGATGGCAGACAAATGCGCTGTGCAGATGAGGATGCTCAACAGATCCAAAGGTCCTGCGGTTTATTCGCCTCGCGCCCAGGAAGACCGTGCGATGTATTCAGTCGAGATGAAGCACGCGCTCGAAAACCTTGAAAACCTCACCCTCGCCCAAGCCCACATAACTGATCTTCTGACTGATGAAGAAGGCAGCGCGGCAGGCGTCATGACAGGTGGCAAGGCCGTGTACAGAGCCAAGGCCGTTGTTATTTGCTCCGGTACTTACATGGAATCCAGGACGATCAGGGGAGAGGTCATAACAGAGAGCGGTCCGGACGGTCTGCCCAGATCCGTAGGTCTTTCCGCATCTCTGGCTTCCTGCGGCATACCCATATTGAGATTCAAGACCGGTACACCGGTAAGAGTCAATTCCAACTCATGCGACTTTACCCAGATGACGAGACAGGATGGTGAGGATGACGTACCTCCGTTCTCTTTTGAAAACGAGATGAACGGCATCACGCCTGCACCTTCCGGTGAGCAGATCCCCTGCTGGTCAGTATGGACTACGCCCGAGACAAGACAGATAATCTCCGAAAACATGGACAGGTCGCCTTTATACAGCGGCGTTATCAAGGGCGTAGGCCCGAGATACTGCCCATCAATAGAAGACAAATTCATGCGCTTCAAGGAAAAGGAGCGTCACCTTATATTTGTGGAACCCATGGGCAGGCACACCAATGAGATGTACCTTCAGGGTTTCTCAACGAGCCTTCCGGAAGAGGTTCAGATCAGAATGGTAAGATCCCTTCCGGGCCTTTCAAACGCGGTGATCCAAAGGACTGCATACGCCATAGAGTACGATCTTGTCGATCCTCTCTCGCTCAAGGCATCGCTTGAGAGCAAGATAGTTCCGGGGTTGTTCACCGCAGGCCAGATAAACGGATCTTCCGGTTACGAGGAAGCTGCGGGACAGGGAATCGTCGCAGGCATTAACACGGCGATGAAGGTCCTTGGCAGGAAACCGGTCATCATCGATCGTTCGCAGGGCTATATCGGCGTACTCATCGATGACCTTGTAACAAAGGGAACCAACGAGCCTTACCGCATGATGACTTCCAGAGCCGAGTACAGGCTGTTCCTGAGGCAGGATAATGCTGATGAACGTCTGACTCCCGTAGGACACGAGATAGGCCTCATAGACGATGAAAGATACGGCAGATTCGTCGCCAAGAGGGAAGCCATCGCAAAAGAGACTGCGCGTCTCAAGAGTACATATATCGCTCCTACCGAAGCACTCGGAAAAGTATTGGCCGAAGTGGAACAGACGATCCCGAAGTCCGGTGAGAGCCTTGCCGAACTCATAAAGCGCCCGGGCGTAACGTACGATATGCTCGCACCGTTCGATAAAGAGCGTAAGGAACTTCCGAGGGCAGTTACCAAAGCCTGTGAGACCGACATAAAGTACGAGGGCTACCTCGCACTCGAAAGAGAAAAGATAGAAAGATTCGCGAGCCTTGAAAAGATCGCGCTGCCTGAAGATACCGATTACCAGGCTATTAAGGGACTGAGACTTGAGGCTGCACAGAAGCTTGCGCAGATGAAGCCTGAGAGCGTGGGACGCGCATCGAGAATATCCGGCGTGTCACCTGCAGACTGCGAGGTCCTGCTGGTATATCTCGAACAGAGGAGAAGAAGCAATGATGAATGACTTCCACCGCAAGAGAAAGCCCATAACCAAAGCTGACATCAAGAGGCTCAGAGACAGCCTTCCCAAGCGCGTGGACATAAGCAGCGAAGGCACAAGGGTTACGGAGAAGAACGAGGTTAAGCCCGAACCCGACGTTAACGCTGAAGGCGTGGCTCCAGTTCTTGAAGAACATCTGCCAGAGATATGCGTTCCGCTCTCCGCAGAGGAGATCCGTTCCTTCCAGATCTATGCTTCCATGCTCAGGGAAAAGAACAAGGTAATGAACCTTACCGCTGTCGATGATGACAACGGAATCGCGATGAAACATTTTATCGATTCGCTTACCCTCTGTCCTTACATCAGGGAAGAGGAGGAGAAGACAAGCAAAAAGAGCCTGACTCTTGCCGATATCGGAACAGGCGCAGGTTTTCCCGGCCTTCCGCTCAAGATCTCGATGCCTGAGCTTAACGTGACACTCATGGATTCTCTTGCCAAACGTTTGGGATTCCTCAGCGAAGTATGCGAAGCACTTTCACTCGAAGGTGTTGAGATGGTGCATGCTCGCGCGGAAGACGGCGGCAAGGATAAGAAATACCGTGAAAAATACGACATAGTTACCGCGAGAGCCGTAGCGGCTCTGCCGGTACTCGCTGAATACTGCCTGCCCTTTGTTAAGGTGGGAGGAGTGTTCCTCGCAATGAAGGGACACGCCGAGGAAGAGATAAAGAATGCCAACAAGGCTATCGCTCTACTCGGAGGCACGATCGAGAAGACAGATACGTTCAGGCTTCCGGGAACCGATATGGACCGTACGATAATCGTCGTCAGAAAGATCCGTCCCACACCCGCAAGATTTCCCCGCAAGGCCGGCATTCCCGCCAAAGAACCTCTGTCCTGATCAGGAGACTTTTTGCCTGATTTTGTCCTTATATTCCGTCTCTATTTATTATAATATTTACGCGTGCGCGAATTATTAATAGTTGTGTTATAATAACGCAGTATGAGAATTTGACGGACTGCAGACGCATGTTTGCAGGGACAATCGGAGGTAACCAATGGCTGAGAGTGAAGATAAGAAGCTGGTCAGAATGCAGCAGGAAGCTGATATGGATCAGGCCTTCAAGTCCGAACAGACAACGATCATCCCTGTCGACCTCGACGGCGAGATGAGAAAATCCTTTATCGATTACGCAATGTCGGTCATTTCTGACCGTGCGCTTCCCGATATCAGAGACGGCATGAAGCCTGTACACAGAAGGATCATCTATTCGATGTTCACACAGGGCTTCACACCTGACAAGCCGTACCGTAAGTGCGCTACCACGGTCGGTGACGTTCTCGGACGTTTCCACCCTCATGGCGATGCATCCGTTTACGATGCTTTAGTAAGACTTGCACAGGACTTCTCACTGAGACACCCGCTGGTAGATGGTCACGGAAACTTCGGTTCCTTAGACGGTGACCCGCCGGCTGCTTACCGTTATACGGAGGCAAGGCTCGACAAGATCGCTCTCGAGATGGTGCGTGACATCAACAAGAATACTGTTGATTTCAGACCTAACTTCGATGAGCACGAGATGGAGCCTGTCGCTCTTCCTTCGCGCTTCCCGAACCTCCTCGTAAACGGCGGTATCGGTATCGCCGTCGGTATGGCTACCAACATTCCTCCGCACAACCTTGGCGAAGTAATCGACGGTTGTGTCATGATGATCGAGAACCCTGAGGTCTCTGTAGAAGAACTCATGACCGTCATCAAGGGACCTGACTTCCCTACGGGCGGTGCCATCCTCGGCACATCCGGAATCCGCGAGGCTTACACTACGGGCAGAGGCCGTATCATGGTACGCGCGCATGCTGAGATCGAGGATCACGCGGGAAAGACAAGGATCATCGTTCACGACATTCCTTACTGCGTAAACAAGGCAAGACTCATCGAGCGTATGGCTGACCTCGTTAAGGAGAAAAAGGTCGAAGGTATTACCGGAATCAGGGATGAATCCGACCGTAACGAGCAGGTAAGAATCGTAATAGACGTAAAGAAGGATGCAAATCCCGAAGTCGTTCTCAACCAGCTTTACAAGAACTGCTCTCTGCAGGAAGCCTGCTGCGCAAACATGCTTGCGCTGGTTCCTGACGCAAACGGCAAGCTTGAGCCTAAGCTCATCGGCCTTAAGGATGCTCTCTATCACTACATCAACCACCAGGAAGACGTAGTAACGCGCCGCACCCAGTATGACCTTGAGAAAGACGAACAGAAGCGTCATATCGATGAGGGACTCCTTATCGCTATCGACAACATCGACGAGATCATCGCGATCATCAGGTCTTCAAGGACCGAGGTCGAAGCAAAGGCACGCATGTGCGAGAGATTCGGCCTTTCGGACAAGCAGGCTCAGCAGATCGTCGACATGAGACTCGGCCGTCTCACAGGTCTCGAGCGCGAGAAGCTCGAAGCTGAGATCAAGGCCCTTACCGAAGAGATCGAATACTTCCACAGAGTCCTCAGTGACAAGGTGCTGCTAGATTCCATCATCAAGGATGAGTTGGTCGCCATTAAGAATAAGTATGCTACTCCGAGAATTACTGAGATTGTTTACGGTTCGTTCGATGATATCGATGACGAGTCTCTTATCCAGGAGGAGAATATCGTTGTCACTCTCACTCACATGGGTTATATCAAGCGTCAGCTCGTTTCGACATACAAGGCTCAGCACAGAGGAGGCCGCGGAATCTCCGGCCAGTCCACGCGTGACGAGGATTATGTCGAGAAGATCATAACGACCACGACCCATAAGTTCCTTCTCTGCTTCACCAATACGGGCAGGGTATTCAAGATCAAGGGTTATAAGATCCCTGAGACGACATCGCGTTCTTCACGCGGAACGGCTCTGGTAAACCTTCTTAAGCTTGCAGACGGCGAGTCTATCCATAATGTCATTCCTGTAGATGACTTCGACAATGAGGATCTCTTCCTCACCATGGTCACAAAACAGGGTGTCATCAAGAAGACTGCTCTTTCAAAGTATGCAAACATCAACAAGAATGGTCTTATCGCGGCAAGGCTCAGGGAAGACGACAGCATCGTTTCCGTCAAGCTTACATCCGCAGGACAGGAAGTCATTGTAGTAAGTGCTGAGGGTAAAGCCATCAGATTCAATTCCGATGACGCCCGTGACATGGGACGTACCGCTTCCGGCGTACGCGCCATGAAACTTGATGATGACGACGTCGTAGTCGGCATGGAGCCCGTCGATCCCGAGAAGGAGATCCTTGTTATTTCCGAGAACGGTTACGGCAAGAGAACAAAGACAGACGATTACCGCAGTCAGAACAGAGGCGGTAAGGGTCTCATCACATACAAGGTCAGCGAGAAGACCGGCCGTCTTATCGGTACTGTTCCTGTTACCGATGAGGATGACCTGCTCATCATCACGGGCCAGGGCGTTATCATCAGAGTTTCCGCGGCCGAGATCCCGACACTTTCACGTGCCACATCCGGTGTAAGACTCATGAAGTCCAGAAATGCGTCTGTAGTTGACTTCGCTCTCACTGACCGAGAGGAAGAAGAGGAAGAGACTGTTGAAGGTGCTCCTGAAGCAGATGATGAAAATTCAGCTGAACCAGCACCTGATGCAAACACGGAAGCCGGCGGAGATAACGGCAACGAAGAAGTATGAAGACAGCTTTCCGCAGGTTATTGGCATTGATCCTCACTGTTTCGGCGGTCCTGGCGCTCACTATGCAGCTGCCGGCGCCGGACGTCAGTGCTGATGTAGGCCAGCCTGAGATCTATGTTCCTGCGCTGGAGGATGTTCACTGCCAGTCTTACTGCGTATATGACAAGACGACAGGAAAGATCATCATGGGGCAGAAAGCAGACGAGAAATGCTTTCCCGCTTCAATGACCAAGGTAATGACCTGCATGCTCAGTCTTGAATATCTCGATACCGATGAAAAGCTCACGGTATCAAAGGCTGCGCTCGAGGGACTCGGAAACGATTCATCCCTGATGGGCGTTAAGGAAGGCGAGAAGGTTAAGGTCAGCGAACTGATGTACGGTCTGATGCTTCCTTCCGGCAACGATGCCGCAAATGTTCTTGCCGAAGGCTGCGTTGATGCTTTTTTCGAGAAGTATCCAGCTGAAGGCGAAGCTGTTAACAGTGACGGTGTCAACTCCAAGTACATTACCGATACTCTTCACGATACAAAGGAGAATATCCTTAATTCAAAGAAGATCGAAGCATTTGCCGCACTGATGAATCTCAGGGCTGAAAAGCTCGGATGCAAGGGCACACATTTCACCAATGCCTGCGGACTGCATAATGACAATCATTACATAACAGCCCAGGACATGTGCACGATGATGGCTGCCGCAACGGACAACCCTGAATTCAACAAGCTGATCAGTGCTCCCTCACATGTTTTTAAGGCGACTAACCGCCACAGGGCAGAACCCTGGTCCTATGTAAAGAATTCAAATAACCTTCTTTATGATCCGTGGCTTGCCACTAAGACGGCCAACGGATCTGATTCCCATCTCGCTGCTATCGTAGGCGGCAAAACGGGAACAACATCTCAGGCGGGTAAGTGTCTTACTCTTTATACGGTATGTAAGAACGGACATGACCTTATGGTAACGGTCTGCAATGTTCCGCCGAACTATCAGTTCTACCTTACCATGTACGTAGCATCAGTTACAGCATACGGAAATCTTGCCTGCTGGAAGAATGATCCCGTTGAGCGTGTTTACGGTACGACAGGTGACTATAAGTCTGTCAATGCTCCTGCTGACCAGCAGCCTCAGTATGACGGCGTTGAGGAACCGGGCAAGGAACCTGCCGATTACTATCCGGCAACACCTACCCCCACACCCACGCCCACTCCAGCTCCCGAAACGGAAGAGGAGATGATGGCGAAGTATCCTCCGCTCGTACTGTTCGTAAAACAGAATACCGGAGTGTCCGTAACCATCGGTGTTATCATGCTCGCTATTATAATAATGAACATTGTTCTTATGATACGTGTAAATAATCTCAAGCGCGGACGCACGAGAATGGCGAAGAGACGTAAACCGAATATCAGCAAATGACCTAATTTATTGCGTTTTGGAACGTCTGAAAAAAATAATTCGAAATTCTTAAAAAACTGCTTGACAATACCCATCACTTGTTATATTCTTTACGAGCACTTTGCGGAACGGCTAAATAAAAACAGCCTGTTAAAGCCGCAAAAAGGCGCGGATCTTGAAAATTGAATAGAATGCAAAACTTGAAGTAAAACGGACCTTTTCAATTCTAAGAATTGAGTTTAAAAAGAGTAATAGAGCCAAACGGCTCTCAAGATTTTT
>JAIKZM010000050.1 GCA_024682215.1 Saccharofermentans sp.
GAAGGCTTTGTGAGGTCGTTGATAGCAACTACTTCATAACCCTCAGCGCCGAACATCTGTCTGAAAGCGAGACGTCCGATACGACCGAAACCGTTAATCGCAACTTTTACTGCCATATTGAATTTCCTCCTAAATTCCCTGACGGGATTAATTACATAATGTGCTAAAAAATGCACCGTTGAAATTCTACTCCATCGGGGGGGCATTTTCTATATGTTTTTTGTCACAAGATTGTAAATTAAGAGGATTTTTGGCCGATTTTCGCCGTGAAAGCCCAAACGATTTTCAATTCACTTTTACTCTGCTGAAGTAAGCTCTTTGAGCTTGGATTCGGTCTCTTTTTTGTCGAAGGACGAGAAAAACCTTCTGTCCTCGGCATCAAGGATCCGGTAGTGGCGGGAGATTATGTTCTGCTGGATCTTGTAGCCCTTGGATTCCTTTATGTCCTGCCACCAGATCCGTCCGCCCATGGTCTTGTCGGGAAGCTTGGCATCGAGTCCTTGAAGCGCTATGACCTTAACGAGATCAGATGTCTCGCCTCCGAACGCATCGGCAAGTATCCCGCTGTCGGCGAAAATGACCGCGGCGGCAACCGCAGCCGACCAGGACAGCGAATTCCTGCCCTTTTCGATCTCTACGAGGGTCTTTTTGGAAATTCCGATGGCATCTGCCATCTTCTCCTGCGTAAGATCAAACTCTGTTCTGATGAGCTTGATCTTCTGGTTCATTATCGATATGAATTCGCTTCTTTCCATTTGCGTCCCCTTCTGGCGTGTAACACTATACTGTTGGTGTAATTTTACACCTCGGGTGGACGATGTCAACTGTTGATCATTTAAGCTGTGCGGTTACTCTCTTGATGTTGATGCCCTGATCGGCGAACTTCTGCTCGAACTCAGTGCGTATATTGGCCGCATCATATTCACTGTTGTGAAGATCCCTTGTCAGCTCGCTGAGCTCAAAACCGGACTCCTCAAATTCCTTGAGCGAGAAATCGAAAAGCTCGTCGTTGTCAGTCTTGAAAGATATCTTTGAAGCAGGCTTGAGGAATCCCTTGTACTTGGTAAGGAAATCCCTGTATGTAAGCCTTCTCTTGGGCTTGTTCTGCCTTGTCCACGGATCGCAGAAATTGATGAACATGTGGTCGACCTCATCCTTGTCGAAATAGTTTTCGATGAGGTTTGCGTCCCCTTTTATGAAAAACAGATTGGGCAGTTCCATCTCATGTGCCTTTTCAATGGCAGCAAGAACAACAGACGGTTCCTTTTCCATAGCGATGTAAAGCACCTCAGGGTGAGATTCGGCCATCTGAGTGCAGAATTTACCCTTTCCGCAGCCTATCTCAAGCCATACGGGTACGTCAGCGGCAAATCCGCATGCTTCACGCCAATGGCCTTTGTTGAGCATCGGGTCATCGAACCAACGCTCATGGCATCTTTCCATACGTATAGGGATGTTGCGCTTTGCCCGCATCCTGCCCATAGTTATATTCTCCCTAAAATATCAGAGTATCTTCTCGTCCAGCTTAATGCCGCCTACGACATGGTAATGCGCGTGCATTACAGTCTGGCCGCCGTCAGCACCGCAGTTGTTGATAACGCGGAATCCTGTGCCGAGATTCTTGATCTTTGCGACTTCAGCGATGCCCTCTGCGACATATCCGAGATACTCCTTACCCTCAGCGGAAGAAGCCATGTCGAGGATGTCGTCAAAATGCTTCTTGGGGACGACCAGCACATGAACCGGAGCTGCCGGATTTATGTCGTTGAAGCACAGGACCTTATCGTTCTCGTAAACCTTTGTTGAAGGGATCTTGCCTTCGACTATGTCACAGAATAAGCACATATGAACACCTCTTATTTGATCTGGGAAGCGATTATCTCTTCTGCCTTTGCGAGTGCGTCAGAGAGCTTACTTACATCCTTGCCGCCTGCCTGAGCCATGTCGGGACGTCCGCCGCCGCCACCGCCTGCAACCTTTGCGGCTTCCTTGATGATATTTCCGCAGTGGATGCCTGCGTCTACGGCAGACTTTGTAGCCATAGCCGTGAAAAGGAGCTTGCCGTCACCTTCTGCAGCAAGGAATACAACGCCGTTTCCGAGCTGGTCACGTATCTTGTCGGCAGTATCTCTGAGAGCTGCTGCGTCAGCCGCATCGCATGAAGCGACAACAGCCTTGACGCTGCCGAATTCCTTAGCGGACTTGACTGCGTCATCGGCAAACGAACCTGCCTTTGCCTTCTGGATCTCTGCGATCTCCTTTTCGAGAGACTTAACCTCAGCGTGGAGAGATGCGATCCTCTCAACGATCTTGTCCTTGGGTGTCTTGAGAGCGGCAGCAGTCTCATTGATGAGAGTTCTGTCCTCTTTGTTCATCTCGTAGCATCTTGCACCGGTAACGGCTTCAATTCTTCTGATGCCGGCTGCGATGCCTGCCTCGGAAACGATCCTGAACTGGCCGATCTGAGCGCTGTTGGAAAGGTGTGTACCGCCGCAGAACTCAAGATCGAAAGGATCATTGAAATCGCCGACTGCAACGACTCTTACGACCTCGCCGTACTTCTCTCCGAAGATAGCGGTAGCGCCGAGCTTCTTCGCATCTTCTATGTTAAGGACCTTTGTCTCAACGGGAAGTGCCTGAAGCACTACATCGTTGACCATTTCCTCGACCTTGGAGAGTTCTTCGGCTGTCATTGCCTGATGGTGGTTGAAGTCAAATCTCAGACGGTCAGAACCGACATAAGAACCAGCCTGCTCGACCTGAGGTCCCAATACCTTCTGGAGTGCCGAGAGCAGGATATGTGTAGCTGTGTGGTTCCTTGCGATCGAAAGTCTTGTCTTCTTGTCGACTTCGATGCTGACGGTCGAACCGCAACTGAGTGTACCCTTAACAGCTTTAAGTGTGTGCAGATACTTGCCTGCCGCATCCTTATCTACAGAGATGACGTCAGCCTCAAAATCAGATGTGAAGATCTTACCTTCATCGTGGATCTGACCGCCCATCGTAGCATAGAGAACAGTCTTGTCCGTGATAACGATGATGTCATCTCCTGCAGACGCGCTGTCGACCTTCTGAAGGTTTCCGTCTGCGTCAGCCTTAAGGATGTAGATGACTTTCGCATCACACTTGAGGTTATCGTAACCGTCGTATTCTGTTGCGTTTGAATCCTTTGCGACTTCGTCAGGAATGGTGTTTACGGCAAGAGCAAGATCGTCCTTGGACTTTGTTGCGGCTCTTGCGGTCTCCTTCTGCTTTTCCATTGCAGCCTTGAAGCCTTCCTCGTCGACCTTGAGGCCTTCTTCGGAAGCCATCTCAACGGTAAGCTCAATGGGGAATCCGAACGTATCGTAGAGATAGAATGCGGAATCACCGTCGATCTCGGATGAGCCTGCGGCTTTCTTCTCGTCAAGGATCTTCTTGAATTCCTTGATGCCGTTCTCGAGTGTGCTCTCAAATCTTGCGATCTCCTTGTCGAGCTCATTGAGGATGAACTCACGGTTCTTGGCAAGGAGCGGGTAGCTGTCATCGTAAACGCTGTCGATATAGATCTTTGCGAGATCAAGGATATTCTCGGTTGAAAGTCCGAGAGTTCTTGCGTGTCTTACGGCACGTCTGATGAGACGTCTCAAAACATATCCTGCGCCTGCGTTTGAAGGTACGAGTTTTGCCGCGTCTCCGATGAGCATGACGCTTGTACGGATGTGGTCGGCAAGGACTCTCATTGACCTTGTAAGCTTCTCGTCGGCATCGTACTTAACGCCTGAAGCCTTCTCGATATAAGCGATGGCATCAGTGAAAAGATCTGTCTTATAAACATCCTTGGAGCCGTTAAGGAACGCAAGGATCCTCTCGAGTCCCCAGCCTGTGTCTACGTTCTTCTGCTTGAGCGGTGTGAGGTGACCGTCCTGATGCTTCTCATACTGCATGAAAACATCGTTTCCGATCTCAGTGTACTTTCCGCATGAGCATCCGGGACCGCAGTCAGGGCCACAGTCGGGAACGTCTGCAATATAGAACATCTCGCTGTCAGGGCCGCAGGGACCGTACTCCAATCCCCACCAGTTGTCGTCTGCACCGAGGTAATAGATGTTCTCGGGTTTGAATCCTGAAGCAATCCTGAACTTGGCACCCTCCTCATCCCTGGGAGCATTCTCGTCTCCTGCGAAAACGGTTGAAGCGAGGTGGTCTCTGTCGAATCCGAAAACATCGGTAAGGAGCTCATAGCTCCACTTGCATCTTTCTTCCTTGAAGTAATCACCAAGGCTCCAGCTTCCCATCATCTCGAAGAACGTGACGTGGCTCCTGTCGCCTACTGAATCGATATCGTTTGTACGGACGCATCCCTGCACATTGCAAAGCCTTGTTCCGAGAGGGTGCTTCTCTCCGAGAAGATAAGGCATAAGAGGCTGCATTCCGGCTACATTGAACAAAACGCCCGTTGACCCGTCAGATACCAGTGATACGGCACCTACGTCAACATGGCCTCTCTGTATGTAAAAATCCTTCCAGGTCTTTCTGAGCTCTTTTGAAGTGAACTGTCTCATCGGTGATACTCCTAAATAAAAATAAAACTTAGAAATTATAAATCGAATGCTTTCTCTTTGCAATCAGAGCTTGCTAAGTTTTGCGGCTTTGGCCGCCTTCCTGATATATTCCGCATATTTCTTGCGTACGTTGTCGTTCGTGAGCTCGATCTCCACGTTTTTGATCGTAGAAAGCTCAAATATCGCAGTAAACAAAGTCGGAACGAGGCCGGTAACTACGTATATCTCAAGTATTCCCTTTTCGAGCTTCGTATCGTTCTTGATCATGATGTCATGGTTGATCCTGGAAGCAAAAGCACTGTACGCTATCATAGCATCTTTACGTGTCTTGCCTTTGATCGTTATCTCAACCGGAACATGTTCACTGCTCGAAAATGCCGATACGGAATTGAGGATAAAGCTGCTCAGTTCCTGCTTTCTGATCTTCTCGCTCTTATAACTGATATACGGTTCATTCGAAACCGAAACATTGCCTATACGGTCCAATCTGTAGCGTTTCAAGGCTTGGGTAAGCTCCTGGTCACGCTCAAGCCCCTTCGCCGCCGCGTTATCTATCGCGATAACGTAATAGCAGTTATTTGTCCAGTCGAGTTCCACGGGCGAGATTACCTTTTCGGAAGTTTCGGTAAGAGCATTTCCGAGCTTGTAACCGTAAGTGATCTTAAGAGACTGTTTGTTCTCTTTGCCTTCCCTGAGCTGGTTGAGGTAAGAGATCATCTTGCTCTTGATCTTCTCATCGTGAGGATAAAGGGTTGTCTGATAACCGCTTCCGAAGCATGTCGGGAACAGATCGATCACTTTATCGCATACGGCAGTATCAACGAATGCAGTCGTGCTTATTGCATCGACTATCAGTCTCGCTTCGTCGATAGTTATCTCATTCGCGAGTTCATTGCGTTTGTATCTCTTGCCTTCGGTGCTTATCCAGGCATCGGCACCCTTGACTCTTCCGATCTTATTGACGAACTCGTTGATCCTGCTTATGTCAGCATAGATGGATTTTCTCTCAAACGTAGTTCCCGTCTTTTCTTCAAGGTAATTGATGATATCGTTTACGGTGACTGAACTGTCGTCAAAAGCATTGAGATGCTTCATGAAATAATCGTACATAAAAAGGATCTTGAGCTTGGATAATTCACTGTTAGCCATGGTCGTTCCTCCTGATAAACTCGATAGGATAATAGTACCATTAAATGTACTTGCAGTTAACATGCAAATCGGTTCCGCTTTATTTTAAAGAAATACGATTTTTATCCCCAAAACAGACCCCGGCCGTGTTAAAATGGTAGGCACTTTTATCGAATAAAGTGGGGTGACTTCAATTGAGAACCATCAGTGAATTAGGCTTTGCGGTGCCGGATATCCTTATTCCGCAGAAAGGCACAGACCTTGAGAAATGGGCAGTAATTGCCTGCGACCAGTACACATCGGAACCCGAGTATTGGAAAAAAGCGGAGGAAAAGGCAGGAGATGCTCCTTCAGCATTGAATCTCGTGCTCCCCGAGGTCTATCTCGGAAAAGAGGAAGAAGCCAAAAAACTTGAATCCATTGCCAAAACAGCTCCCGAATACCTGAACAGCGGTATCCTTCAGAGCCTTGGAACAGGATTCATCCTCACAGACAGAGCAACATCACTCCACCCTTCAAGAAAGGGCCTCATGGCAGCAATCGATCTTGAGGGTTACAGTTTCGAGCCCGGAAACAAGAACATCTGCAGGGCAACCGAGGGAACGGTCCTTTCAAGGATCCCTCCGAGGATCAGGATCAGGGCTAATTCTCCCCTGGAGCTTCCTCACATCATGATCCTCATCGACGACCCCAATGGCATCACCATCGAGAAGGCATTCGAGATGGCCAAGGCCGAAGGAATCGAGCCTTTGTATGACACGGATCTCATGCTCGGTTCGGGACACATCACCGGCACTTTCATTCCAGACGGTTCCGCCATCGCGGAATCCATCGTGGACGGACTTGCTGCTCTCAAGGCTGCAAACAGCGACGGCCTTCTGTTCCTCGTTGGCGACGGCAACCATTCTCTAGCATCCGCAAAAGCGCACTGGGAAAACATCAGAGAGGGTCTTTCCGAGGATGAAAAGAAAGATCATCCCGCAAGATTCGCACTTGCCGAGATCGTCAACATCCATGACAAAGGCCTTGATTTCGAGCCTATCCACAGAGTCATCTTCAACATCTCAGGTGACGAATTCATTGCTAAAGCAAAAGAATATTTCAAGGATTCCGGATTGGAACTCAATGGCGATACCAACGGCAAACAGTGCTTTACCGTAGTTTGCGAAGGAAATGCTGACGTTACAGTCTCGCTTGCAAATCCTCCTCACACTTTAGCCGTCGGATCCGTACAGGTGATGATCGATGCACTCGGTCTTGAGTGTGATTACATTCACGGTGAGGATTCAGTCAGGAATCTCGCAACAGCCGGAAATACGGGCATTCTCCTCCCTGCCATCAGCAAGGATACTTTCTTCGGCACTGTCGAGAAAGAAGGCGTATTCCCGAGAAAGACATTCTCTATGGGTGAAGCGTTCGAGAAGCGTTTCTACCTTGAGGCAAAAAAGATCGTTAAATAATCATGGAAGAAACAGATAACAGGAAAAGTGTCTGCATAATCGGTGCAGGCCTTGCAGGTCTCACCTGCGGAATGCGTCTCTCCAGAGCCGGATTCAAGGTAACTGTCGTTGAGGAGCTTGCCTCCCCCGGCGGTCTTCTTGCGTACACCAGGATTGGCAGAGAATACCTTGAACTTACTCCCCACCATTTGAGAAAGAGCGACAAATCCCTGCTCGCTCTCATCAAGGAAATGGGCGTTGAAGACAAGGTCTCCTGGTTCGATTCGACATGGCAGGGCAGAGCTTCACACCGCAAGGTCGGATATTTCGACGGCGGCTTCTCGTGCCTTATCTCCAGTCTTGCACAGGAGATCACGGACCACGGCGGACGCATCTGTTTTTCGACGACCGTTGCCGAGATCTCGAGACTCGGAAGCGGCGAATACCGTACCGCATGCATCCTTACCAATTCAACGAGATTCGTTATCGATTCAACATACGTAGTCTTCACGGGTTCATGCCGTACTTTCATCAATATCAGCCACGGTCTTCCCATCGCTATGGACGACCGCGATACCATGATGAACGTAACTTACAGCGCTAAGATATCCGCGTTCATGGTAGTAAAGCATGAGAACTCGCAGATGTTCTACCAGCAGATGACACCCGGACCTGATACGCCTTTCGACAGGATAATCAATCACACGAGCTGCTTCGGTCAGCGCGGTTACGGCGGAAGCGTAGTATATCTCGTCGGTTCCTGTCAGGTAACCGATCCGATCTGGATCGAATCCGATTCCGAGATCATGCTTAAATTCTTCACGGCATACAAGAAGCTTTACAGGTCGATCCGTAAATCAGACATCAAGTCCTGGCGTGTTACCAAGGTGCGTTACGCGCAGTCGGAGCACTACCCGGAGATCGATCTTACGAACCCGTGCGAGAATCTTTATGTCTGCTCTGCAGGTCTTGCAAAATTCAACTGTGCCGAGACACCCGAGAACCGTATGGAACTCACCGTCTCACTTGCTTCGAGGATCTGTTCGATGATCAACGCAAAAGAGGAACAGCTCGCAGCCGAAGCGAATGCAGCAACTGAGGTAACCTCGCTTACCAGAGAGCTCGCTGCGGATTAAGGAGTCAATTTAACCATGGGAAAGAAATCACCTTCAAAAAAGAACATTTCGCTCAAGAAAGATTTCGTACCGGCAAAATTTATCCTTTTTATATTCCCGTTCTTTATTGAAGCCATAGTCGGCTTCTTCACCATGGGATCTGCTGACACTCTCAGCGTGCTGATATGGAGCATGCTGTTATTCCTGTTCGGCATCGGTGTCTTTCCCCTCGCGTCCAGGCTCTTCGGAAAATTCGGCAGCGGCGGTTTCATTCTATCACAGGCAATGGGAATAATCCTTACAAGCCTTTTGATCTGGACTCTTTCATATATCGGAATATCAAGATTCAATCTTCCTTTCGTTATCGGAGGATTCGTAGTCCTTTCTGCACTCTGCTGGGGGCTCAAGCCTCTGCGCGAGTCCGCAGTCTCAAAACTCACTGAACCCTTCTTCGTTGAAAGAGCCGTCTTAGAAGAACTCGCGTTTCTCATAGTCTTCTGCCTGATGTGCTATTTCAAGGGATTCCTTCCCATGATCAACGGCGATAACGGCCAGGAAAAGTTCATGGATTACGGCTTCATCATGTCGATGCTCAGAGATGACACACTTCCCGCCAATGACATGTGGCTAGCCGGAAAGAGCATCAACTATTACTATTTCGGACAGTTTATGTGGGCTCTTGTCATCAAGTGCTCATTCATCAAGCCTGCCGTTGCTTATAATCTTGCGCTGTGCACTGCAACCGCGCTGCCCTTCGCAATGACATTCTCATTCGGAACAATGCTCGTCGAAACAGCGATCCAGCATGGTTTTCACGATTCTCCGATTCCCAAGTATCTCGCAGGAATCCTTACCGGATCTGCGGTCTCGCTTTGGGGTAACTCGCACTCTTTTTACTATGACGAAGGCGGCGCAGGACACAGTCTTCTGCCGTTCTTTCAAAAGCTCGGCTTTAAAGTCGGCGACACGACCAATTTCTTCTATCCCGACAGTACCAGATACATAGGTCACAACCCTGTGATAGAAGCTAACGGCGGTGATTACACGATCGAAGAGTTCCCTTTCTATTCTTATCTGATCGGTGACCTTCATGCGCATGTCATCTCAATGATCGTAATCATTCTCGTTGCCTGTCTGATGCTCGCGTTCATCAATTCCGCCAAGTATCCTGACAGCACCGAGATGAAGCTTTCCCGCACCTTCAAAAACCTGAAGCCCTCTGGCGGCAGACTTGCCGAAGAATTCAAGAATACGCTCACACTTCCCTTCATCCTGAGTACGGTCCTTCTCGGTGCAGCCCAGATGACAAACTACTGGGATTTCCTTTTCTATTTCATATTCTGCTCGATGGCAGTGCTGGTCGTAAATGTACGTATCTCCAAGGTCTTTACAGACATTTGGGGCATCATTTATTTCCTGATCAACACGTCGTTTATCCTGTCTTTCTATCTCGTCGGAGGAAGTGATCCGCTGCTCCTTATAGGCTTGGAAGCCATGCTCATGGTGATCGCTTATCTGTTCTCCGTATTGGATCCCTGCGCGCTCTCAAGGACCTCATTCCAGATGAGCTTCATGTTTACGGCTGCTCACCTCGTTGCGCTCCCGTTCAACCTGAAATTCGACATGATCTCGAACTCTCTGGGAAAGGTTAAGAACTCTTCAGATCCTTATCAGCTGTTCATTCTCTGGGGAACGCACGTCATCATATGCGTCGTGTTCTTCGTATGGGTCCTGGTAACCAAAAACTACCGTTTCACCACCGGCACGAAAAAGAAGGCTTCCGAAAAGGCCGGCACAGCCCTTACTGAAGATATCAATCCTGACGGATGGACAAATCCCATACAGAAATTCTTCGGCCAGAGAAACATTGCCGACATCTTTGTCTGCGGCATCGCAGTCGTTGGAATACTGTTCCTCATCGCGCCCGAGATATTCTATGTCAGGGACATCTATACCGACGGATATCTGCGTTCCAACACGATGTTCAAATTCACTTTCGCAGCATTCATCATGCTCTCTGAAGCAATGTGCTACGCTGCCGTCAGACTTATCTGGTTCGTAAAGAAAAACGGGACATTCTCTTCACCTGCTTTGATCGCAGGCTTCATATCGATAATCCTGATGGTCATCCCCGCACACTATACCTATATCGCACTGTATCAGCGCTGCCAGGAAGACCTGAACAAGTCCAACTACAAAGGACTTGACGGAACATCTTATATTGCGACCTATGCAAGCGAAGCATGTTACGATTACTACGAGGGCAACCTCATGGGTTATCTGAAAGCCGCAGAATGGTTCAACCAGAACGTCAAAGGCGCACCCGTCATATGTGAAAGCTACGGAGAAAGTTATTCTGACAACTGCATCATCTCTGCTTATACAGGTCTTCCCACCGTTTTCGGATGGCAGACACATGAAGAGCTCTGGCGTTTCCACGGCGTTGTAGACAAAGAGAACGACAAGCTCGTTGCCGACCCCGAACAGGACGTATCGGTCAATATCATCTTACCCAGACAGACGGATATCGACAGTATATATCTTGAAGAAGACAGGAACCTTATCCAGGCTGTCATCAACAAATACAAGATCGAATACATTGTCCTCGGCGGACTTGAATATCAGAAGTTCGAGACCGGAAACACAGATCTGTTCTATGAAATGTTCGGTGAGCCGGTATTCTCTTACGATGACGTACTCGTCTTCAAGACGACGCCTCAATCTGCCTGACCGTTCATTCGGCAGTTAAGAAAAGATTCCACGGATAGATATTTTCAGGCATTACCCTGAGAGTCTTTTCCTGCGCGGAAGCTTCAGGCTTAAACGTGATCTCACCGCATGTCAGAGCCACAGGGCACTTTATCCTGCTGCCGTATTTCCCGTCGCCTGCCAGAGGATGACGCCTTGCGGCAAATTGTGCCCTTATCTGATGGGTCCTCCCCGTATCAAGTACCGCGCTCACAAACGAAAGGTTTTCCTTTTCATCGTAACCTAAGACTTCGTAACTGAGTTTGGCCTCTTTTACGCCTTTTCTCAGCTTCTTTACAGGGAAAGTGCGGTTGCTCCGCGGGTCGTGATAGAGGAAATCCTCCATCGTGCCGGACATGTTTTCGAGTTTGCCCGTGCATATCAGAAAATACTTCTTGGAAGTTATCGTGAAACCCGAACCGGAAGTTGCGGCTGCAACTATTCCGGGGACCGGCATATCAAGCCTGTATAAGACTCCCATACCGGAAGGCGCGGTCTTTTCGCTGTCTTCGCCCGCGTCCTTATAAAGCACCGCGAAATCTTTTCCCTTCTCCAGAATCCTTGCCATATATGCCTTTCAGCAGATAAACATGCTGATGTTCTCACGTCCGCCGTCAATAAACAGCTCGACCATTCCGACGTCTTCAAGAACAGTCAGTTCCGGCAGCGATGCATATGCTTTTGAAAACAGCGTTCTGCCTTCGAACCTGACGCTGAGCCTGCCGTCATCATAAGATACAAAACGGCTCTCGTTTACACAGCAGTCGCGGATCTCGTGGACCGGAAGCATCACCAGCCTGTCAGAGAGATCGTAAAAGATCTCCCTCGGGCACGAAAAAGCCGCAGAACCTGACATCTTCGTGCTGAACAGCCAGGATATCAGGATCCTTCTGCCTTCCTTATCTGAAAAAGTAACAGGATTAAGGAACTCATCACCGGTATCGACCGGAAAGAACTGATCAAACTCGTCATCAAAGATGAACCTGCTTCCGTCGAATTCTCCGCCTGCGAAAAGGACTTTTGTCGGCATGTGTTTTTCAGACTGGATCATGAATACCCATCTTCCGTCAACTTCAAACAGTTCCGGAGATTCGATCACGCTGCCGTACTTTGGATCAGATAAAAGTTCGCCCTTATATTCCCATGACAAAAGATCAGCGGACTCGTATAAGAGAACCTTTGCGATGCCGGAAACTCCTGCTCCCACGGTCATCCTGAAAGAACCGCCATACCTGAAAACGAACGGATCCCTGAACTTTACGCCTGATCCTTCAAAAGGAGACTTTAGTATCGGATTGTTCTCATTTTTGGTGAAAATGATCCCGTCCTCTGACCACGCGCAAGATATGGTCTCGCTTCCGTCCCCGGAAACGGAATTATAAAACAGCCAGATCTTCCCGTCTGCTTCTATCGCAGAGCCAGATCTGCATCCGTAACCGTCTTCACAGGCAAGGTCCGGAGACAATGCCAACGGCAGTTCCTCCCAGCTGATAAGATCGTCGGATACCGCGTGTCCCCAGCAAAGCGGACCGAACCGCGGGCTTTCGGGATTGCACAGGAAAAACAGATGGTATCTGTTTTTGAACAAAACAAGACCGCAGGGATTTCCAAGCCAGCCTTTTCTGTATACGAAATGGTATTTCACCTGACAAACCCCTGCGGTCTTAATGTTTTAACTCTATGCTTACGTTATTACTCGAGCTCGAGCAGAGATACTCTGAGTACTCCTTCTGCAGATGCAAGCTCGTCCATGATCTTCTGGGATACGGGCTGCTCGATTGCAACGAAAGCCTGTGCGTGAGGATTGTCTGAACCGTCCTGGTTCTTTCTTCCCCAATGCAGCGATGCGATATTGATGTTGTGCTTTCCGAGGATCGTCGTAATGCGTCCGATAACACCCGGAACGTCGTTGTTCTTGATAGCGAGGACTGTGGAAGAAAGCGGGCAGTTCATCTCGTAACCGAAGAAGGAAACGATGACTTCCGTATCAGGTCCGAAGACAGTACCGTTGATCTTGAGCTCACGGCCGTCCTCTGTGCAGAACTTAACGTTGATGAGGTTGTTATATCTCTGGATGGTCTCAGTCTTGGTCTCGATGACTTCGATTCCGCATTCTTCCATGCATTCCTTGGCATTGACGAAAGAAACGTGATCGTTGCCCATACCCTTAAGGAGGCCCATCATGAGTGAAAGTGTGATAATGCCTGTGCCTGTGCTCTCAGCGAGCTCGCCTCTGTAACGGACCTCAACTCTCTTGATCGGAGTTGCTTCAGCCTGGAAGTACATAAGACCGATCTTCTGAGCGAGTGAGCAGTAAGGCTTGATGTCATCCATGTTGCCGGAGAACTGGGGCATGTTGATAGCTGCAACGAGTTCACCCTTGAGTGCGCCGTCAATGAGCTCGACGATGCCCTGTCCGACCTTTGCGGTAGCCTCAACAGTGGAAGCACCGAGGTGAGGAGTGATGTAGCAGTGAGGTGCGTGGAGAAGGACGTTGTCGTACTCCTGCTCACCGGGTGCCTTATTGTAGGAAGGCTCCTTGTCGAATACATCGATCGCAGCTGCTGCAACCTGACCGTCAGCCAGTGCGTCAGCAAGATCCTGCTCATTTACGAGACCGCCTCTTGCGGCGTTAACGATCCTTACGCCTCTCTTGCACTTATAGAGCTGCTCCTTTGAAAGGATTCCGTAGGTCTCCTTTGTCTTAGGTGTATGAAGTGTGATGAGGTCGCAGATGGGAAGGAGATCATCAAGAGTCTTGCATCTTGTAACTCCGAGCTTGTCGAACTTCTCCTGAGGAACATAAGGATCGTAAGCTACGACATTCATGCCTACACCCTTGAGCTTTCTGGATACGATTGAACCGATACGGCCGAGACCGATAACACCGGCTGTCTTGCCTTCGAGCTCTACGCCGACCCAGTTTCCGCGTCTGAAGTCACCGTTGTGAACGCCCTCGTTAGCTGTGCAGAGATTACGGAAGATGGAGAATGCATGACCGACTGCAAGCTCGCCTGCTGCCATGTTGTTGGCTGTAGGTGTGTTAAGAGCGATAACGCCGTGCTCTGTGCAGGCATTTACGTCGATATTGTCGATTCCCGTTCCTGCTCTTCCGACTGCCTTGAGACAATCAGCGTTGTTCAGGAGTGCCTCGTTGATCTTGGTTGCGGATCTTACGATGATCGCATCAAAACCTTTGATGTACTGTTCGATCTCTTCTTGGGAATGACCGAGGTATTCCTCAACCTCATATCCCTGTGCTCTCAAATACTGTACAGACTCTTCAGCAATGCTTTCTGTGATCAGGATCTTCATGATTATCTTCCTCTCTGTATATTTCGAATTGATTATTAAGCTTCAATAACTTCGGTCAGATCTTTGAGATACTGCTGAAGTTCTTCAATTGAAAGGTCGCCCATGTGAGCGATTCTGAAAGTGATGTCCTTGAGCGGGCCGTAGCCGTTGCTCATGAGGTATCCTCTCTCTCCCATAGCCTTGCTGATCTCTGAGAAAGGCTTGCCTGTTGTGTTCTTGACACATGTTACGGTAACGGAAAGGTTATCGGGATCGCTGTAAAGCTCGCAATGCTCCCTTGCCCAGTCCTGAGCGATCTTAGCCATCTCGCAGTGACGCTTGTAGCGGTTCTCGACACCTTCCTCGAGGATCTTGTCGAGCTGGTAATCAAGAGCAAACATGTGGGACTCAGAAGGTGTTGAAGGATACTGGTAGGGCTTCTCCTTAACAAACTTAACGAGCTCGAGGTAATCGAAATAAAGGCCTCTGTTCTCGACTGTCTCAGCCTTCTTGATAGCCTTCTCGGAAACTGAAGCGATGGCCATTCCCGGAGGGAGGCCAAGGCACTTCTGTGTCGAAGTGATGCAGACGTCGATTCCGAGTTCGTCAACAGGGATAAGGTCACCTGCCATTGATGAAACCGCATCAACGCATACAATTACGTCGGGATATTTCTTATAAACTTCAGCGAGCTTCGCCATCGGGTTATGAATACCTGTGGAAGTCTCGTTCTGTGTAATCGTGATAAGGTCATACTTGCCTGTGGAAAGAGCTGCTTCGAGCATCTCAGGTGTTGTGATCTGGCCGAGTTCAGATTCGAAAAGATCTGCTGCAATGCCATTGGATGTACACATCTTGTGCCATCTCTTGCCGAATGCTCCGATCGAGAAAACAGCTGCGCGTGTCTTTGTGAAACTCCTTACGGCACCTTCCATAAGACCGCTTCCTGATGAAGTTGAAAGTACGATGGTGTTGTTTGTCATCATGACTTTCTGAAGCTTCTTGGAGATAGACTCCTGGAGTGCTGATGCATCCTTGGTCCTGTGGCCGATCATGGGTGTGGCCATCTTCTCAAGAATATCGGGATACACTTCAGTAGGTCCCGGAATAAAGAGTTTCTTGTGCATGGGGTTCGTTCCTCGCTTCCACATATTTTAAAGCAATTGCATTATATACTTGCAGTCTTTGTTTTTGTAGTTGGAAAGGATGGTGCGAATACACAAAAAAGAATGCCCTCCGGCCCGATTTTTGGAGACGGAGGGCATTTGATGCTCTAATGATTTTCGCTTCAGTTCAGTTTGATAGAACCTTCAGTAGCCTGAGTTGTCTCACCGGCTGCTGCAGCTGTTGTCTCACCTGCTGCATCCTGTGTGGATGTTCCGCCGGGTTTGAACGTTACGGGAATCGTTCCTGCGATAACTCCGAGAGGAGGCAGGAGCAGCCGATCACCGCTGTGAGGCGTATAAGATGCAGGATCCTGAGCATTGTACTTGATGATGGTCTGGATACGGGGATCTAGCTCGTTGTCGAGATCGATCTTGTATACATAGTGGAAGAGATCCCACCAGGTCCTGAATCCGACGCTGTCAGAGAATACGAATACACCAATAGGTGCCGACTTGTCTTCAAGCGTAGCTTTTGTCGTCTCGGTAGTCGGGATCAGATCCGTAGTAACAGATGCTGAAGTTGCCGTTGTCTCAACAGGCTTCTTGCTGCATCCTCTTGCGATAAGAGCGATAACAATGATTATGCAGATGATAAGGATCGCGACGAATGCAAGGAACATGTATCCGTTGCGGTTAAGCTTCATCTTCCTTCCGCCGCCCTTGCCGCCGATGATAGGTGACTTGGGTACGCCTGCAGGTCTTCCGCCAACGCTGCTCGGGCCTGTGCCTGCCGGCCTGTAGGATGACTGGCCGGGATTGGTGTACTGGGCCTGCTGACGTGCAGCAGGTGCAGGCTGTGCAGGTGCATGGGGTGCCTCGGAGAAACCGAACTGGCCTCCGTCATCTACGACATCACCCTTGTTGTCAACGCCAAGGATATTGTTGAACCACTCGTCATCAAGAGAAGAAGACGATGAAGACGATGCAGCCTGCTCATTTGCAGGTGAACCGTAGCTCTGACCGTAATCCTGATTGTCATAACCCTGAGGCTGATAGCCCTGCTGGCTCTGATAGTTCTGTGCATCATAGCCCTGCTGGCCCTGATAGCTCTGTGCGTCATAGCCCTGCTGGCCCTGATAGCTCTGTGCGTCATATCCGGGCTGGTAACCCTGGTTCTGGTAGCCTTGAGCGTCATATCCCTGATTCTGGTAACCCTGATTCTGGTATCCCTGAGGCTGATAACCCTGGTTATATCCATAAGGATCCTGATAGCCCTGGTTCTGACCGGGAGCTCCGTAATTCAGATTAGGATCATAAGAGCCGTTGTTCTGCTGACCATAACCGTAGCCTCCGTCGTAACCGTTGTTATCACTCATCGGATCACCTCCCTGTGCATATGCCGCCTGTTGCGTATTGTAAGTGCCATAGTTGTTCTGATCGCTCGTCGGGAAAGCCTCACCGCCATAAGGCTGATAAGGAGGTACAGCAGCTGCTGCCGCGATGTCGGGAGCAACGTCTGCAGCGCCATAATCACCGTAAGCTGAAACGTCACGTGCGGGCTGGTCGATCTTCTCTTCCGAACTTACCGCATTGACAGGGGTATCGAAATTGCCGCCGTCATACAAAGGCATCTGCGGAATATCATCATTCTTCTGCTTATCACCGATGTCAACTGTCGTTACCATGTTTCCGAAAGGAAGCACGAAATCTTCTTCTGTGCTTTCTACGGGAGCCTGGACAGGTTCAGGCTGAGGTGCAGGTGCCGGAGCGGGTGCAGGAGCCTGAACAGGTGCGGAAACAGCCGCCGGAGCGGGTGCTGCTTCCTGAACTGCAGGTTCAGCGTTAACTGCTGAGGGAGCGGCAGGCGCTTCATTAACAACGGGAACTTCGGGCTGGACAGGCTGTTCGGGCATCTCCGTTTCGGGGAAATCAACAGAAAGCTTGTCTTCTTCCTTCAGTTCAGGCTTTTCTTCCTTGAGTTCGAATTCTGGTACCGGAATGGACTGAGCACCTTCGGGTTCAGTCTGTACCGGCTTCTGTACCATTGTAAGATCATCACCGAAAACAAGCGGCGGAGCATTCTTCAGTTCATCGGAAGAAGCCTTGCCATACGGATCGAAAGGCTCTCCGGCAGGCTGAAGGATATTGCCGCCCATGCCAGAATCGCCTAATCCGTTACCGGCTGTGAATACTATCTCTGCAGGAGCCGAGGGTGCTGCGGGAGCAGGTGCCGGCTCAGGTGCGGATACGGGTTCGGGTGTGGAAGCTGCCTGCTGAGCCGCTGCCGTAAAAAGCCCGGGCATTACGGGAGTCAGAGGCACGTCTGCTGCCGGAACGGGCTGTGAAATGGTTGCATCGGTAACACCGGCTACAGCGCTTGCGATAACTCCGCCGTTCTCAGACTGGTGAAGCACTGAAGTCAGATCATTGATCGGTTTTGTGGGTTCGTCGTCAACATCGGGCACAAACTCGATGGTCGAAACCGTCTTCATGCGTGCAGGTGCCGCTTCAGCTACCTTTGCAGCTTCCTCCGGATGCTCGCCGATCTTGGCTACGAAAGGAGACTCCGGTTCTGCTGCAGGAGCGGGAACAACGGGCTCTGTGCCGGCGGCAGGTGAAGTTGCAGCCGGTGCCTCCGGTTCCTTGGGTATGGCAAATTCAAAATTGAATTTAGGTTCTTCCTTTGCAGGTTCTTCCGCTTTAACCTCAACGGGCTCTTCGGCCTTTGCAGCCTCAGCTGCAGCCTGAACAGCTTCAGCATCGCTCTTTGCGGATTCCTTCATCTCACCGAACAGGTTCTTAAGGACATCACCGGCATCAGGCTCCTTCTCAGGTTCCTTCTTGTCGGGGAATTCAAGTGCTGCGTCTGTTTTAGCGGCAGGAGCAGCCTCCTTGCTATTCTCACCGAATACGATTGGACCGCCTGCGGCAGCTGCGGTTGCAGCGGCAGCCAATCCTGCTTCAGCGGCTGCGGCGGCTGCAGCGACTTCAGGCTCGGGATCGAGGTTTACGAAACCTGCATCAGCGATAGCCTTAGCGGCAGCGCCGACTTCACCGCCTTCGACGGTGGATTCGATGATCTCGTGAGGTTCATCCTCGTATGACTTCTCCTTCTTCCTGCGGCCGAAAAGTCCGCGCTTCTCTTCTTTCGTAACGTTCTCAACGAACGAGATGGAGATCTGCATAGGAGTGTTTGGCATCCTTGCGGAAGCCTGGGTCAGGATAAGTCCTGCTGCATCGCACTGGTCCTCGGCATCTGTGAGGATCCTGAGGATCTCACGCTGTCCGAGCGCATCGTAAACAGCCTTGTTGCAGAGGATGATGCAGTCATTTGGTGTCAGAGTGAAGAAGTTGGACCAAAGCGCATTTGCGGTCTTGGATGAGCAGTAATACTGGAAGTCTCCTACCCTGTTGCCATATGCGTCGATAGGCTCCATCGGGATTCCGGCATCCGTAAGCGGGAATACCGTGTCATCCCTGTAAAGAAAAGCGAGGCCGTTGCCGATAGTAACGGCGAATGCCTCGGAATCTCTGACGATAACGCCTGAGAAATACGGATTTCTTGTCTGGTTGTCAGAAAGCTTGAGTGCTCCTGCCACTTCTACAGCCGTCGAGAGAAATTTCTCGATCATGCCGTCGATCTCTTTATGGCCGTTCTTAACTTCGTTGCAAAGATCCCTGAGCTGGGGTTCAAACGGAGGAAGCGAACCGGGTTCAAAGCCCTGGATCGTAGGGTGTGTGAAAACGGAAAGGAAGAAACCTCTCTCGTCCTTGTCTATAGTGATATCTGCCTGTCTTGTCTCTCTTTTGCCGCACAGTCTGCCATCAAGATAAAAGGCATCAGTTAAAGACTGTGACGGGTAAAACCTGGCCGTCAGCGTAGTTGCAAGCCTTGTCAGGGTAGCCATTAAGCCAATCCTCCATATAAATATTCAGGATAATTATAGCACAACGGCCCCGTGCACAAAGTTTTTTCGCTTTTTTTCTTCTAAATGTAATGAACGGGTCCTTTACGGACCCGCTCTCACATCATTTCAGTGTCTTTTTCATGTTCGCTTCGATCTGCTCGAAGGTACCCGTCAGTGAATCAAGATATGCCGTGTGGATCTGCATATCCGTGGCTTTTGGGAACTGCTTTCTCATATTGTTCATGACATTTGATGTCCAGACATATCCCATTCCGTACTTTGCGTAGTAACAGGGATCCGTTACAAGGAGCGTATAGAAACGCTGGAAGCTTGATTTCGTTACAAACAGGCCGTACTTGTTGAGGAAATTTACGCACTCTTCAAGTGTCCAGTCCTCGGTATGAATGCCATAATCGACACGGGTTGAAAGGAGAAGCGTCCAGTCGTTATCGATCTCGCAGTATCTGACCGCATCAGATCTTCCTTTGCCGCTGAAATATCTCATCGCATAGTTCTCACAATAAGTTGCCCAGCCTTCTTTGTATCCGGTGGAACCGCTGACATACATGTAAACATGCTTTGTGTGGCTTCTTGTGTAGAGCGACTGGTGCATGTGTCCCGGATAAGCCTCATGAGCAACCGTTACGCCAAAGTCTTTGTCTACACTCTTATTGTTGACGATGATGACGTTCGAATCAAAATTATCAAGGTGGAAACCCAGATATGCCGCAGGGCTGAAACTGTCCTGGAATACCGTCGGAACTTCCATCAGATAGTAATCGTGAGCCGGAACCGCAGGGAAATCCTTCTTTATCGCATTCCTGAGGAAATCAAGGTTCTGATTTACAGTACCCTTGGAATAACGGTGGGAATTGTACTCACTCTTCCATACAGAAGAATTCTTGGTAAGCTGGGATCTTTCCTTGCTGAGATCAATGAGCTTCTGCTCAAGCGCATCAATGCTCTCGGCAACAGTTTTGGTACTGTTGGTCTGATTCCTGTTAAGCATTTCAAAATAAGCGTCACCGCCCCTGTATTCAGAAAGGCCAGCATCCTTTCCGCCTTTTGACTTAAGAGCACGCATACGCTTTGCGCATTCTTCAAACTCAGGGAAAACAATATTCTTCATGGCGTCTTCGTTTTCCTTGATCAGACGCTCACGGTCAGAAGAAGAAAGGCCTTTGATCTTATCGAGTCTTTCCTCGAAAGACTGATAAAGGAAGCAGTCGTCCTTCTGGTCAACAAGCTTATCGAATGTAACGGCTGCAGCCTCGTAGCTTTCAGGAGACGAAGCAAAACCGTAATTTGCCCTTGTTTCCTCATATTCGCACATCTGATCGTAGTAACGGTCAATGTCCTTGAGGACGAGAATGTAGTTTTCGGCATCCTTTACGTTATCGAAAGTAAAAACATCCAGGAGGAAGAGAACTTCACTCTGAGGACCGACAAGCGAATTGAAGATCATGGTGTAATACTCGAAAGCGGTATAGGAATAGCAATAAATGTTTTCCTCGATGTCATAGAGGAGCTTGTCATAGGTAAGCCTGTCATCGCCCTTGAGAGTTTCAAAATCGACCTCAAGAAGGAGATCGCGCTGTTTTTCATAAAATGCTTTCTTCTCGGCATATTTTGAGGCCGGTGTAGTAGCATCGCCCCAGGCAGTCTTGGGATCTATGTCGGTAAGACCGACCTTTTCGGGGTTTTCAAAAAGAATGTCAGCATCAACATAGCAGGAAACATAATGCTTGAGGACCGTCTGCTCGACTTCGTTAAGTCTTGCTACGGCATCGTTACCCTTAAGGTTTCCCGGTGTATGCTTCGGATGAACTT
This sequence comes from Saccharofermentans sp., assembly GCA_024682215.1. Classification (GTDB taxonomy): domain Bacteria; phylum Bacillota; class Clostridia; order Saccharofermentanales; family Saccharofermentanaceae; genus Saccharofermentans. The sequence goes on from JAIKZM010000050.1 coordinate 21,113, forward strand.
CTTCATAGGATGCCACATGATCAGGGTATGTAAGTTCATCTGAAGTCTTGATGTATTTTCCTGATTTCTGACCGCCGGAAGGCTTTGTTCCTTTGGTTTCCTTAGTTTCTTCTGTCTCTTCTGTATCGTCTGTCTCTTCCGTTTCTTCGGTCGGCTCAGTCTCATCGGCAGTCTCGCCGCTCCACTCAGGCTTGAAATCTCCGGCATACTCACGCTCGGTCGGTTCAGCAAGCATTTCCTTGATGACATTGCATCCCGACAGCGACAGCATCAGTGAAGCCGCCAAAACAGCACTCAAAAGCTTTCTTACACACTTTTTCATTTCCGGGCACCTCTCAAACTTAATTAATCCCTATATCCCGAGGATCAAGTTTGTCATGCGTGTACAACAAACTAAACGCAATAATAACACAAAAAAACCGCTAAATTCCCGCAGAATTGCGGCCATTTTCAATTCTTTCCCTCACACCGTCATAATCTTTGTTGCCGGCGGAATCCGTAGGCAGACTGATGAGAAACTCAACTTCAGAAGGGCACATCGACTCATGGAGCATCATCCGGCATTCGTCTGTGATGCGTTTTTTCAGGTCAGCGAGAAGGCCGTTGTCAAAAAGAAGCTCCTCTGACGGAACAACAGCCGCAACGAGTTTCGGTCCCGAAACTTCCTCTATTACCACAGAACAGACGTCAACCACGCCTGACACCATCGAGATGACCCTGTCGATCTGAGCCGGATAGACCGGGAAACTGTCGATCTTATATACCCTTCCCGGCCTGTTTATAAGTGAGAAGAAGCCCTTCTCGTCCATTTTTCCAACAATGCCGGTGAAAAACCAGTCTCTTCCGTCCGGAAGGTGTCTCAGCGAGCCGGCTATGAGTTTTTTATTCTTCATCCTGCCGATATAATATGCCGGCGAACATACTGCGATCTCGCCGGGCTTGCCTGCAGGCATATCCTCACCGGTCTCGCTGTCCACGACCTTCATAATGACTCCCGGCAAAGGTATGCCGATCATCCTGTCGCTGACCGTTCCTTCCGGGGTGTATGCAAAAGCCGCGACTTCATCCACACCTGTAACGGAACAAAGCCGCAGTTCGCGCTCTGTCTTTCCCGATCTCGTGAAAAGCTCCGCTTTCTGGGAACTGGTAAGGAGCTCTCCCCCGCTGATGATCATAAAGACCGATCTCATGACGGTTCTGTTGGTTATGTGGCTGTTCAGTCCGGCGATGGTGCCGCCATACCCGATCAGCATATCAGGACGGTATCTGACGATAGGCACCGCCATCCTCTTGGTATCAAACCAAGTGAAAAGGATCAGTGTATGTCCTGAAAAAAGGACATCGTTCATTCCCGTGGTAAATCCGAACGTAAAACAGATCTCATTCAGAAATAGAACTCTTACCGGCCGGCCGAGACGCTTCTCGCCCTCTTTCTGTAGCAGCATCGAGACATTGGCAGTGGCATTGAGCAGCGCGGCATTGTAAACGCCAGCGGTTCCGCCGTCAGTTTCACTCTCGGTCTCAAGCATCAGGCACGGCCTCATATAATGCTGGTCCGGTTCCGGTAAGCGCGTGACAGAGCCTTCGCTCGCGAGCATCGCCTCGCGCCATGTTATGACCTTAAAATCCTCTTTTTTATTTCTGAAGGCAGGGACCGGAATATCGTATCCGTAAAGCGGATACAATTTAAAAGCCTGTCTGTATAGTCCCGATATGTAATCCGAGTATTTGCCTATGACAACCGATTCGATATCGGTATCAGAGACTGATCTGGAATAATTTTCATACTGGTTAAATGACATCAGGCAGTATTTCGCGCCCGTATTGTTCGCTATCTGCTCAAAATGCTCAGTACTGCTGTTAGGGATCATCAAAACAGCGGCAGCGCCAAGACAGTCCAATGCATACACGGAAAAGATGATCTCGGGACACTCGCCCATGCATAGAAGCACTCTGTCGCCGGTAGTAACACCCAGGTTCTTCCACATGACAACAGTACGCTTTACATTTTTCTCAAGAGCGGAATAACTGATCTTGGTGCCCATGTACTCCAGGGCAGTCCTGTCCTGGTAAATGCCACATACACGCATAAGCCTGTTGTACAGGGTAAAATTGCTTGTCAGGTTCGCACCGTCGAAGCTTTTAGGATAGTAGGCACTCCATTTTGTTTCCATTCGGCTCGGATTCCCCTGTAAAACAAAAATCCCCGACGGCATAATGCCTTCGGGGAAAAGGTGGAGCGGGATACGAGATTCGGACTCGCGACTTTCACCTTGGCAAGGTGACACTCTACCACTGAGTTAATCCCGCGTGCCCGATTATTATATGGTCGAAGG
>JAIKZM010000061.1 GCA_024682215.1 Saccharofermentans sp.
GAAATGCCCTAAAATAGGGCATTTTCAATTTCAATGTCAACAAAAATGTCAACATAATATGGCACATCACTTTTTTTGTGTCAGGGTGTGTCTGTTATTAATTACTGGTTCTACAGCTCAAAAAGTTATCAAGAGAACTTAACCCGGATGATATAATTATCTTGTCTGAGGGAGTGATCCCTTAGTCGAGAAAATATACAGCAATATGAACCAAGAGACTAAGGAATGTTACATGTCCTTAGGATTAAAGAAAGATACAGTAAAACTTGAAGAACACCAGGAAGCTTGGGATATTGAAGGAGCAAATGCCTGCAAGAAACTCAAGGATATCCTTGGTGATGATATAGTAGATGTTCAGCATGTCGGAAGCACATCGATCCGATGGATCTGTGCTAAGCCGATCATTGATATTGCAGTGGCTGTAAGAGATTTTCAGGATATTATGAAGCATAACGAGGAGCTGGAAGAAAACGGGATTGTCTACAGAAGGCAGGATGTTCCGGGCCAGCACCTTTACCGTTGCGGCGATCTTGACCATGATATAGTTACGCATTTTATTCATGTGGTAATAGCGGATTCGCAGGCATGGCATAATTACATTAATTTCAGAGATTATCTGAATTCTCATCCGGATGATGCTAAACAATATGAAGATCTTAAGAAAGATCTGTGTGCCAGGTATCCTGAGGACAGAAACTCTTATGTCAAAGGTAAGGAAGACCTTATAGACGATATATTGGTAAAAGCAAACACATGGAGTGCTGAACATGAAGATAGAGTATAGACAAGCGGTCATTGAAGACGCAGCGTTGTTGGTTAATATCTATAACGCTTCATTTTATGACGATTATGTGCGATTCGGTACGTGCCCCGGCTATGGTCAAACCAAAGAAATGATGGAAGAGTCTATCAGCAAATGCCTGAAGCACATCATACTATGTGATAAGGAACCTGTCGGTTGTGTATCATGCATAGACTTGGGCGAGGGCGTGTATGAGGTCGGTTGTTTGTGCGTTATTCCTGAGTATCAGGGCAAGGGGATAGGAACGCAGGCAATTCGATTTGTTAAGTCTATCTATGAAGATTGGGTGAGACTCACTTTGGTAACACCGATTGACAAGAAAGAGAATGTGAAGTTTTATACAGAAAAGTGCGGATTCAGAATAGAATCAACCGAAAGAGACGGCAATGTAGAACTTTTCAGGTTTGTTGCTGAAAGATCATTGTTTTCCGATAAAGAAGAAGAGAATACTTCGTTATGTTAAGTTTGTACACTTCTGAAATTAAAGAATACTTGAAATGTGATGATGTGGTCGACTTCGATAACCCCGAGGTTAAAGCACTCGTGGATAAGCTTTTCGCTGAGGCGGAAGGCGAGACTGACTTTGTCAGGCGTGCGTATGAATATGTAAGAGACACCTTCCCGCACTCGGCTGACATTAATGCGGATGAGGTTGCTGTCAGTGCTTCGGATGTGCTGAAGATTGGGCACGGTATCTGTCATGCCAAGGCGCATCTGCTGGCGGCGATCCTTCGCTGTAAAGGAGTGCCCGCAGGTTTTTGTTATCAGAAACTTATCCTCGATGACGAGACTTCCCCTGTGTATATAAGTCACGGCTTGAACGGCGTGTATTTATGTGAATTCGATAAGTGGATACGTCTTGATGCAAGAGGAAACCGTTCTGATGTTGACGCGCAGTTCTCCGTGGATGAAGAGAAACTCGCGTTCCCCGTGCGTGCTGAGAAGGGCGAGGAGGATGATCTGACGGTCTATGCGGATCCCAAGGACTTTGTCATAAAGTCGATGCGTGAGAGTAAGACCAGAACTGAGCTTTGGATTAATCTTCCGGCTGCTACGAGCATCGATTCAACGCGCCGTGGCTTCGAGGAGAGCTTCTCTGCCGGAACTTTCTATAACAGGTAGACGCAGGACGCGGAGCATCTTGATAAGATCCTGTCTTTCGTGCGCTTCGTAAAGGGAATGAAGATATTGGACCTCGGCACGGGCAGCGGTTATCTTGCTTTTCGTATTGCGAAAGATAACCCCGGGTGCATTGTGACGGGCCTTGATATTGTTAGCGCAACGCTTGAAGAAAATACAAAAAGAGCGCAGGAAGATGGGTTGAATAATCTCAGCATTCATATCTAAAGGGATAACAGATGAGCTTATCGATTTGTGCCCGCCTTCCTCTGAGAAAACAGTTCTCGATATCGGTTGCGGTGAAGGAAAAGATGCAGTGTATATGGCTCAGAAGGGATACAATGTCACGGCCTTTGATCTGACTGAGAATGGTATCAGAAAGACTATTGCTTTGGCAGAGGACAGAAACGTTAATATCAAGGCATATGTTGATGATATCAACACATTCTGCACGGATATAAAAAGGTTGATATCTTTTTGTGGATGTATGCGAAAATGCTTGATATTACTCATGGGAGAACATTTTACGCGACTTCTTATATCCCATTAGGAAACAGAAACAAGACACTTTGATAGATTAATAAACAGATTTCTGCTCTAACACGTTCATTATACCAAGACGCTATTGCCTTATCTGTACTATAATGATTCTTGTCATTTATTTATTTTCTACACCATTGCTGACGGGGGACAGCGCATAATGAGCAACTGGTATACTGCGGATACTCATTTCGGCTCGGATTCAAAAGAGGTCCTGGTTCGTGATAACCGGCCGTTCAAGGATATTAATGAGTATACAAAAGAGCAGGTAAGGATCTGGAACGAACAGGCATCTTCGGATGACACCATATACGTCATCGGAGATTTCTGTAACTGCTTTCCTAAGCTTGAAAACGATTTCAGGAGCGGTCTTGCCGTATCAAAGCAGATAAATGCGCACATCATCCTCATTATCGGAAACAATGAGCAGCGTGCCATCGACGTATATTTTGACGGTTCTTTTGAAAAGTTCCGCGAATACTGCCTGAATGATCCCTCATGCAAATTCGATGATGTAAAGCAGAATGACTATGTCGATATAAAGGGTGAGAAGTTCTTCCTGACGCATAAGCCTACTGACCACGCTAAAGACTGTCAGACACTGTTCGGCCACACGCACAGATACGGCGGGCTATGGAAGCCTTTCGGATTTAATGTCGGCGTTGACTTGAACCACTTCAGACTGTTTAGTGATGACGATATAATGTTTATGCTCGGCCAAAAGAAGAAATACTGGGACGAGGACATGGCGATCAACAGTTAAGAATAAAGCCTTCCGAATGATCGGAAGGCTTTTTGTCGTAAATGGATATCTAATAGAATGACTGTTAGTCCAGCGGGCGCATCGTGGGAAACTTGACCCCGAAAACCGAGTTATGTACGCCTCCCTCGGATAACTTCCGAGTATATGATATTTTCACCCCAGTGTTATTGCAGTATCTTCCGCCTGCCCACTATATCTTTCGGGGCAACAGATGTAAGAAAAGATGTAAGGAACTTCCCCTTTGTCGAGAATATTTTAAGTTTTTAACAGCCATTATCCCCTCTATCCCTTGAAAACATTGAAGGCGTAGATTTGATTATTATCAGTATATTCAACATACACGGTTGCAAAACTGAACACTGTTCAGTATAATGTTCCTGAACGGTGTTCAGGAGGCAAATATCATGACTGCAAATGATGAAGCAAAAGAATCCATTATTCAGGCTGCGATCGGACTGATTGAGGTATCGGACGGAAACATCAGAAACATTACAGCGCGTTCGATAGCTGATAAGAGTGGTGTCTCACTGGGTCTTATTAATTATCATTTCGGCAGCAAGGATAATCTTATCGCCATATGCTGTAGCCGGATTATCAATAAGACTCTCATGTCGATGTCGCCGGAAAACATCGACTATACAAAAGATGACGGATTGACCGACAAGGAACGTCTGACCTTTTTTGCACAGCAGACTTTTGAGTTTATCTATAAGAATTGTTCCACCGTAAAGATCTCTGTTCTGGCAGATCTTCAGGACTACTCTCCCAACTGTAATTCGGCATTAACACAGAAGGGTTTTCTGATGGCACTGAGAGGTGATATGCCCGAATCACAAAAGAAGCATATTGCTTTTTCGCTTGCGTCAATTATGCAGGCTGCGTTTCTTGCGGGTGACAATGCCAAGGAGATCACAGGCTATGATCTGAAAACGGCAAAGCAGCGTGCGAAGTTTATTACCGATACTGTAAATATGATATTTGAAGGTGTTTATGAGAAATAAGAAACTCATCCTGTTAATGCCGTTCCGCTCGGTATTATTTATCCTTGTATTCCTTGCAGCCGCAGCGGTTACGGGCAAGGATTTATCAGACATCAGCAACATCTGGTCTGTTGCGGCAAGTGTTATAAATATTCTTTTTGTTCTGGCTCTTGTGCTGATCACCCGCAAGCAGGGCGGATATCTGAAACTTATCAATTATGAGAAGGGGAAAACCAGGCCCAAACAGGTATTTGCAATGACTGGCATCATACTTCTTGTGGGTATGGGCGGAATGTTCCTGGCAGGCTGGATCTGCTATGGCGTAATACCTTATGCGGCTCCGATGATGATTGCTCCGATACCTGCAGTTCTGGCAGTGATCAATCTTATCTTTTTCCAGGGTAAATGAATCATAGGTAACTGCAACTATCACTCCGGGCATCGGAAGTTCGTAGTTTTTATGAGCTATATGCCGTCCGAGTCCCATTACCAGAACCGCCCCTGCCGAATAACCGATCCAGACGATTCTTTCTGGCTCATAAGTTTCAAGCATTTTTCTATGTAGTTCATAACCGAATTTCACCCCATCATACATATCCTTCGCAGGGTAAAGCGGATATAAAGGTATCCATAGCCTTGCTGTGGTCACTCCCATTTCCATATGTATTTTCCGGTTGCCTCATCAAGCACGAAATAATCTTCCGTGGGCCAGATGGTTTCCGGCGGATTATCAAGATCCATTACTCTCTTTGCTTCAAGGTTTTCATATCCCAGAGGAGTATGCGTGCTGCAGTATACCGTAGGATGGTTACGGATAAACTCACGGATGGTATTCTGCGTACTCCTTTAGTTCCTTCAGCATCTGACCCGCATTATCCTTCGGTCTGACTTTGCATGATAAATATTTC
>JAIKZM010000067.1 GCA_024682215.1 Saccharofermentans sp.
GCCTTGTCTTCTTTTCGCTGTCTTCTTCTCCACAGATAGCGCCGGTATATGTCGGCCATTCAAAATCTTCAGGCACTGCAGGTTTTCCGCCTATCTTGGAGGCAGTCATCTCAAGCGGCACATCTATTCTATAAAGATTGATTCTTATCTCACTCTTTGCGAGCTCAAGAAGCCTGTTTGTCAGTTCCTGTTTTTCCGCTTCATTCATTTTTCAGTACCTCGTTTCCATATAAGTCAGATAAGATAACTGTTTATTTTAATGTCTTAATAAAAATGTTTAATACCTATAGCCGATCCGGAATCTGCTGCAATGAGATAAGTATCAAAGGAAACAGCAGTCACATCGTCCCAATTGTCTTTTATCATTTTGCCTGAACTTTTCAAGATCGGCAGATTAGCATCATCCCATACAATAAGATATTGCTCTTTATCGAGCAGATCTGCTTTCTCATTATGATCATGCATCTCAATATCAGACTGACTTATAGCATGAACAATTTTCCGTATTTCGTCTTCATCTGATATGATCATTGAAGGTTTGATCGCCTTCACGCATTCCTGATACAAAACATTACGCAAAAGATCTTTCTCTTTTGCTTTCATCTGATTCTGTTTTTTTAACTCTTCAAATCTGACTCTTTGCTTTGGATCCATTTCCCTTAATTCCATTCATTTAGATCATAATACTGCTGATGATTATCCTATCTAAGGGTTGCCCCTCAATAGGAATTATATCATGTCAAGTAAAGAAATATTGATTTTATTAGGGTTTCCGCCTTAAACGGAGCCCTTTTTTGTGCTCATCGAAAAATGTAATATTACATTTTCAAATTTTCGCAAAAAGCGGGGGGGCCAAAACGGGGGCAATGTCCAGTAGTAGTGAAGGGACTCATAATCTGCTCCTCCCTCAGAGGAAAAGATTACCCTTCACCGGACATTGACAACTGAATACTAAACCTTAAGGTACTTTCCTTGCACCGGCGTTAAAATACCGAGCCAAGTTGACTCCGAACCCGCAATGACCTTCCTTCGAGAAGAGAGCGATAAGGCGGATGAGTCAGAATCGGGGTTGCAACCCGAGGGAGGCGATGACAGACACAAAGTGATAATGATACTTCTGCTTAGTCACAGGCTGAGCGTTGAAGCGGGATTAGTCCCCCGTGAGCCGTCGCACCCAATGAGCGAGCGGGTTGGTACCCGGGGTGAGACTCCCATGATCTCGTAGTCAGCAATGCGAGAGCCTTCCGATTTCCCTATCAAAAACCTCAAGCCAAAAGCTAAAGGGCTCTTGGACCCGCAGTGGGGTGCAGAGCAAATACTGCGGATTACATGCCATCTGTCAGATGAAGAAATAGAGTCTATTGCAGGTACTATTGATTTGAATATCTGATCCAAGTTCAGATATATGTTTTCTGTTCATTTACAGTGAGTTAACCTGATTAATCCTATAATTTATCTATACAGATGTATGAAAGGAGAGTTTTCTATGTCAGATGAAAAAATGAAGGAATTATCTCTTGATGATATGAATGGTATTTCAGGCGGAGTAGGTTTCGATGCTCCATGGGAGTTTCTGGATTCGATTCCAGATGAGAAACTTAGAAAAGCATGGGCGGTAGCGTTTTGTATACCTCAGAATTTCTCTTCTTGGGACGAATTTGACAGCTATTTTGCGAAGGCCAACTTTGCCAGTGCCTGGATGGAGGCCGGTGGAGTAACCGGTATTTCTGAAAAGGAGTTCAAGAATATTTGCAGACAGGCTATAAAGATACAGCAAGGCAAGATGGATTATCCAACTTTCTAACATAATTAAAAAGACTTTTTCTTTGTCAGCTCTGGCATACTCCTTATTTTTTTATTAAGACTGTCCGGACAAGGTCATTATATCGTTTGGCATTTATCCCCGTTTTTATATTGACGATATGTATTGCTTGTGCTTAAATTGATAACGATTATCATTTTCAAATTCGTTTGGAGGCATACATGTCTATAAATAAAACAAAGCCCGTAACCATGATCACGGGATATCTGGGATCAGGAAAGACCACTGTTCTCAATGAACTGTTAAGGAGCCAGTCAGGCGGCAGAATGGCTATCATCGTCAATGATCTCGGAAGCATTAATATTGATGCATCAGTTCTTAAGAAGAACAGCGTTGTTGAAGCCGAATCCAAGATGATCGAGATGACGAACGGCTGTATATGCTGCACATTGCAGGAAGCATTCATGGAGCAGATCGAAAAACTCTCACATGACGAAAATGTCGACAGCATAATCGTTGAAGCTTCAGGCGTAAGCAACCCCGCAGCTATAGCATACGGGTTTCTCAATTACCAGAAGATGAGAGGCGGCAGCAGTGTTTATCTGGATTCGATCGTTACCGTAGCAGATGCGGACAGACTATATACAGAGTTCATAGATGACATGCGCGAAAACGCCGAAGAAAGAGATGAGGATCCTGATATCATCAATCTTGTAATGGATCAGATCGAATTCTGCAATATTGTCCTCTTGAGCAAATGCGATCTGCTCGAAAGAGAACAGATCGATGAACTCAAAGACGTGATCAGGACATTCCAGAATGAAGCTGAGATCTATGAGACGGTAAACGGTGTAGTAGATCCTGAGAAGATCTTCAGCGGAAAGAAATTCGATTACGATAAAGTCCTCCACTCCTCTGCACTGGAAAGGGCCCTGGAGCGTGAAGCAAAAATGGAAGATGCCTATGAAGATGACTACGGTATCACTTCATTTATTTATAACGATCCCCGTCCGTTTGACTACGATAAGTTTCTCGATTTCGTGAGCAATCATTTTCCGCCTGAATTGATAAGAGGAAAGGGATATATCTGGTTCAAGGCGGATCCCGTGCATGTTCATCTTTTCGAACAGGCAGGAAGAAATTCCTCAATAACCGAAGTGTCTAACTGGGTAGCCGCAATGCCTGAAGAGGAAAAGAAAGCAACTTTGGAACAGTATCCCGAGCTGCTTGAAACTTGGGACGAGAAATATGGAGACAGGCTGAATCAGCTTGTCTTTATCGGAAGAGATTACGATAAAGATGATATCCTGAAAAAGCTCCTGGCCTGCCTTGCCGTATGATGATCCCTTATATTCCCGTATACCTGTTCTCGGGTTTCCTGGACAGCGGAAAAACAAGTTTAATAAAAGAATTTCTGAACGGCCTTCAGAATAAAACACCATGCAGGATCCTTCTTATCTGTTGTGAACAGGGGGAAGAAGAATACGACTATGACGAATTGTATGAGAACGGCATTATCCTCAAATACATCGAGGATGAGTGTTTATTTACGCATGACAACATCCTGGGCCTGATAAGAGAGACATCTGCAGACAAAGTAGTCGTCGAGTATAACGGTATGTGGAAAGCATCTCTGCCGTACTCTGTCTGGGAAAAAGATCAGTTGATGGAAACTCTTGTTATCGATACGGATACTTTCGAAGTGTATCTTTCCAATCTCAAGGCGATCATCGCAGACAAGATAAGGACCGCTGACCTTGTGATCTTCGGAAGATGCAATGCAGATGAAGACAAGATTGCATATTACAGGAGAAGCGTTAAAGCATTGAATTCCAATGCCAACATCGTTTTCAGAAATGATAATGGCGATGTCAACATAGATTATGTGTCTTTCCTGCCTTACGATTACACGGAAGATCATATCGATGTGACTGATGGTGTGTTTGCGGCATTCTATACAGATGCTTCGGAAAACCCTGACAGATACCGTGGAAAAACTGTATCTTTTACAGTCATGGTCTTGAATCCCGGAAAGGACAAAAAGGGTTCCTTCATAGCAGGAAGACTTGCTCTTACCTGCTGTTCAGAGGACCTTTCGGCATTCGGATTCATTTTCGATGCCGATGATGACTTCGAGCCTGAGCTCAAAGACTGGTTCAGGATCACAGCGGAAATGGAAGTCGAACATTCAGAAAAATACGACATCGATCACCCTGTGTGCAAAGTGATCGACATGCAAAAATGTGATGCTCCCGCAAGAGAAGTCGTAGGTGTTTAATTGCGCTTTGATTCTACACTCATGTATTCCTCAATACTGTTTATTATCTGCACTTATATAGTCTGTAAATACTAAATGAGAGCGACAACAGGATGACCGCTGCCATTAACCATATAGGCCACGATGGGAACCCGGTGTTTATACACATAAAACCGCTATAAGCGCATATTAAGACTATTGCGATCTTGATAACGCCAAACATGATATGAATGATCCGCTCAACATCCTCAGCGTTTTCCTCTGTTACTTCAAAGGGAATATTCCAAATCCTTGGAAGGCATTCAACGATCGCCAGAAGAAGAAAAAGACCGATCATTGCTGCCGGTTCTATGAAAAGCGCGCTCTTTGAACCGAATTCATCAGCAACTCCTGCCGCATTAAAATGAGTGGGGATCTCATCAGGGAAGTTTTTCCACCCGATAATCAAAAAGATAATGTAGCATAAGATTAAAACTATGCTGATGATATTTGTTGCTTTTTTCAATTTGATCACCAATTATCCCTTAGTCTCTTGGTTCATATTGCTGTATTTTTTCTCGACTAAGGGATCGCTCCCTCAGACAAGGTAATTATATCATCCGGGTTAAGTTCTCTTGATAACTTTTTGAGCTGCAGAACCAGTAATTAATAACAGACACACCCTGACATAAAATTAGTGAGGTGCCATATTATGTTGACATTTTGTTGACATTGAAATTGAAAATGCCCTATTTTAGGGCATTTCCAGCGTTTTTCATTATTCGAGTTCGTCTATATTAACAACATGTAGTGATACACGCTTTGCTGTGTTACAAGATGTTGGGATTATTTTATCAGGAA
>JAIKZM010000083.1 GCA_024682215.1 Saccharofermentans sp.
TTAAATTCACATATACAACGGAGGGTTTGTTATGGGTAAATCCAGTATTCAGGATGGAGCGGTCTACGACGCGAAATCACTGGGTGCCGGCCGTGTTATCGTGCTTGGTTTCCAGCATATGTTCGCAATGTTCGGATCAACCGTCCTCGTTCCTGCTCTCACCGGTCTTTCGGTGTCTGCCACACTTCTTTTCGCAGGTTTGGGAACACTCCTTTTCCACCTTGTCTCCAAGAGAAAGGTTCCTGCATTCTTAGGTTCATCTTTCGCATTCCTTGCAGGTTACTTCGCGCTTGCTCCCCACGGTGAGCGTGAGCTTCTGCCTTATGCTTGCTTCGGTGTCGCACTTGCAGGTCTCGTATATCTCATACTGGCAGGACTCATTAAGATATTCGGTGTAAACCGTGTAATGAAGTTCTTCCCTCCGATCGTAACCGGCCCTATCATCATCGCCATCGGTCTGTGTCTTTCTGCTACAGCCATTAACAGCTGTTCCACAAACTGGCTCATTGCCGTAGTTGCGATCCTCATCATCGTCATCTGCAACATCTGGGGTAAGGGCATGGTCAAGATCATCCCCATCCTTCTCGGTGTCGTCGGAGCCTGTGTCCTCTGCATCATACTTACAGTTGCTTGCGGAACACCCGTTGAAGGTTATTACACGATAGCCGGCAACTCAAACCTGCAGTTGTTCTCAGTCGCAAGCATCGAGAACATCAAGAATGCCGCATGGTTCGGCCTGCCCGTTCATTATCAGGATACTGTCTTCAATATCTTCACCAGCGGCAATCTAAACACGGGTCTTCTCATCACATCCGTCTTCACCATTGTTCCTATCTCACTTGCCACTATCGTTGAGCATATCGGTGATATCTCAGCCATCTCTTCAACAGTCGGCAAAAACTTCATTGCAGATCCCGGTCTCCACAGAACACTCACAGGTGACGGTCTTGCAACGACACTCGCTTCCCTGTTCGGTGCGCCTGCCAACACTACATACGGCGAGAACACCGGCGTTCTTACTCTCTCCAAGGTCTATGATCCTTTCGTAGTAAGACTTGCAGCTCTGTTCGCCATCTGCTTCTCAGTTTCACCTAAGCTTGCTGCCTGCATCTCCGCCATACCTACACCCGTCGTAGGCGGTATCTCACTTGTCCTCTACGGAATGATCTCTGCAGTCGGTGTAAGAAACGTTGTAGAGAACAAGATCGACTTCAGCAAGGCAAGAAATGTCATCATCGCAGCTATCATCCTCGTTCTCTCGATCGGTGTTACATACAGTGCTGCAGGTGCAATCGTCATTCCCTGCGGTAAGATCGTCATCTCCCTCTCCGGTCTTGCGATCGGATCGCTCACGGGCATCATCCTCAACGCGATTCTCCCCGGCAAGGACTATGTATTTGAAGACAACCAACAAGCTGCACGCGCAAAGGATTCAACCATATTTAACGACGAAGACAAAACGGAGAAAAAGAAGAAAGACAAAAAGAAATGATCTTCCCTGATTGATCAGACCTAAGGCCCCGGTTTAATGACCGGGGCTTTATTATTATCTGTAAACATATCTTTATCCCAAAGTTAAATAGCTTCTGTTTTCAAACATTATAAAATTCCAAATGTTATCATTGGGTTAGTTGAAGGCAATCCGGTTTTTCTTAAATGGTGGTTTATATGAAAGATTAATCGACAGAATTCAAGCTCCTCACCAAACTGTTTTTCAAGCTCCTTCCCTATCAGATACTGCTCATCGTTATCAATGCCGTCAACGGTATCGTTGACAGCCTTTATGCCAGTAACGACATCGGTAAGACTGCAATGAGCGCCATCGGTCTTTACGGTCCGCTCAATCACTTTTTCTATGCCGCGAGCATCATGCTCGTCAGCGGTTCACAGATACTGTATGGCCATTACCTTTCCCGTGAAAGAAAACACATCAACAGCTTATTTACGGTAAACATACTCATTTCTCTCGCGCTTTCCGTTTTTACGGTTATCGTTCTTTTGATCGCCGTAATCAGCGGTCAGACCAGGCTTCTTGTCAACGAGGAACCTGACCTCACGATGCTTAACCAGTACATACTGGGCCAGGCAATAGGCATTCCCGCTCTGGTGATCGGCCAGCAGCTGTTCTCATTCCTGTCGCTCGAAAACCAGACCAAACGCACTATGACTGCAAGTATCGCCTGCTTTGGATTCAATGCTCTTTTCAATCATTCTCCCTATCATCGACGGCGCATTAGGCGTTACGTTCTGCAGTTTCCTGCTAATTCCCGTAATGAAGCTGAACGGTCTTTACGTATCCAACATCCTTAACGGCGTGATATGTTTTGCAGTGATCGTCATAAGTGCAGTTATCGAAGCGAAAAAGTTCCCGACATCAATGGAAGAACTTATGGCCATACCCAAAAAGATCGGCGTTTGAGAGGATTCCAGGATAGACATCTCAGTCACCAACATCGATGAAGTCGTTGAGATCTCAGGAAAGATCGTAGAGTTCTGCGAATCTCACGGCATAGATAAGCGCCGCTCGTTCTTTGCCGGTCTCTGTATGGAAGAAATGGCCGCAAATATCGTCGAGCACGGTTTTACACGGGACAGCAGATCACATTCGATCGACATCAGGGTCATAGCGATAGACGGAAAACTCATTCTGAGACTGCGTGACAACTGTGCCGAATTCGATCCGTCGTCACGTGCCAGCGCAATGAAATCAGACGATGCCGGCAAGAACATCGGCATCAAGCTCGTTTATAACATAGCGGAAACAGTGGACTATCAGAACCTTTTGGGTATGAATGTCCTTACGATCACTGTCTGATCACCTGAGCAACACGATCAGTACAGACAGTTCGATAACTATAATAAAGCCGAGGATAACCAGAAAATACTGGAGCTTGTCCGCATCCGTAAAGAATGACGGCTTTCCGGCATCAAAAGCCGATCTTGCATGAACAGGCTCGGCACCGCCTGCCATGAGGTCTGAATTCATCATGAACTTATGGCCGTCACGGGCAAATACGGAAGAATCTTCTTCCTCATCGAAATCAGCTTCAGCCTCAAATATCTGCGAACGGATAGGCGCGGCTCCTGAGAGCTTGCCGGTATTCTTAGGCTTTACTTCGCCTGAAAGAAGCGCCTCATCCTCAAAGGGATTTAGTGCATTTAAAGAGCCTGCCGTAAATTCGGCCGTGGTGCCCTTAGCGGGATCAGGGATCTCCTCTTCACCGTCATAATGAACCTTTAACCTTAAGTCCTCATTGGGTGCTTTGGGCGCAGCAGGAACATTACGTCCGGAAGAAAGCCTTCCCGGGCGCTCATATAAAGGTTTCAGACTGGTCTTCCTGGTTTTCATAACAGGCATTATAACAAAACCCGGCAGAAAATTCTCTGCCGGGTCTTAAATTCATTGGTTTTGTCCAAAAGATCAGATCTTGTTGTCGGAACCGAGAACTTCCTTGATCTTGTGAGCAACGATAGCCTTAACGTTAGCACGGCCATCACCGACATACTGACGGGGATCGAAGTGATCCGGATGCTCTGTGAAGTGCTTACGGATACCAGCTGTCATGCCCAGACGGAGGTCAGAGTCGATGTTGATCTTGCAGACTGCGAGCTTAGCTGCCTTACGGAGCTGCTCCTCAGGAATGCCGATAGCATCAGGCATCTTACCGCCGAACTCGTTGATGATCTTTACGTACTCCTGAGGTACGGAAGAAGAACCATGGAGAACGATAGGGAATCCAGGGATTCTCTTCATGCACTCTTCGAGAACGTCGAATCTGAGCGGAGGAGGTACAAGGATGCCCTTCTCGTTTCTTGTGCACTGCTCGGGTGTGAACTTGTAAGCACCGTGAGAAGTACCGATAGCGATAGCGAGAGAGTCAACGCCTGTTCTGGAAACGAATTCCTCAACCTCTTCAGGTCTTGTGTAAGACTCGTTACCAGCCTCAACCTTAACTTCATCCTCGATACCTGCGAGAGTACCAAGCTCAGCCTCAACGACTACGCCGTGATCATGAGCATACTCTGCAACCTTCTTGGACTCTGCGATATTCTCTTCGAAGCTGTGGCTTGAATAGTCGATCATGACAGATGTGAATCCGGAATCGATGCAGGACTTGCATGTCTCGAAATCTGCACCGTGATCGAGGTGAAGAACCATAGGAACTTCAGGATGAAGCTCTACAGCTGCCTGAACGAGGTGAATGAGATAATTGTTGTTAGCATACTTTCTTGCGCCTGCTGAAGCCTGAAGGATAACAGGTGATTTGAGTTCTGCAGCTGCTTCGGTGATGCCCTGAACGATTTCCATGTTGTTAACATTGAAAGCGCCGATTGCGTATCCGCCGTCGTAAGCCTTTTTGAACATTTCGGTAGAAGTAACTAATGCCATAAGCTTTACGCTCCTTTAAATTATTTAATAAATTGAAAGCCGGAACGGCTTCCGCTTTTTATTACCGCTCTATAATACTTTTCACAGGTAGTCAAGTCAACAATATTGGGTTTCAATTTTTGTTTTATTCACATTAAACATATGAATTTGAAGGCGTGATGAAACCGTTATCGTCAACACTCAGAGCATCCTGATTGAAAGCATAGTCAACAGCCTTCTCACAAAGCTTGTAACAATCTGTCGTAGAAGCCGTTCTGGCAAATCCCAACGCCTTGGCAGTTTCCGTGATGAGGCTCTGTTTGGGAAGTCCCAACTGCTCTTCGGCAATATCGATCACCGTCCTTGCAGCTTCCTGGACTGCTATATCCGAAGCTTTTCTTGGTTTTCCGCCTATGACAGGAACCCTGTAGAACGGGCAGATCCCGTATGTGGAATCCTGATCAGCCCACAAGATCCTGGTCGCTTCCGTATCGTCCTCCCCGTCAAGGTTTTGCAGCGTAAAAGGCAGTCTTGAGTTCCTGACCAGATAATCGCATCTGGCCTTAAGCTTGGCGGAATTCTTGGTAATGCCCAGCATTTCGAGCATTTCTGCAGACACTACGTCAAAGCTGACCGGAGATTCGGCCTGAACTATCTTTATCACCAGTTCAGTCAGGGCCTTCGTATACAAAGGATCGCAGAAAACCTCGGCTGTCATGGGTTTTAAAGCCACACCCAGTCTTCTGTAAGTCTGGGCGTGAGATGTCACTCCTGTTCCGGATTCAGAGTTTTTTTTTGCTCTTCTTCCTCAGCGGCGGGAACATCTTCCTCTACGATGGGGCCTGTTCCGTCGATCACGGGTATCTCGGGCTCCGAGGCTTCTGCTGCAGGCTTTTCTTCCTGCTTAGCCGCATTTTCGGCCGCATCTATCTTCTCAACGCACTGTGAGATAACGGAATCCGGGTTCTCCCACCATTCAAGAGACCATATCCTTATGACATTCCAGCCAAAGCCCTTCAGTACGGAGATCTGGGAGATCTCACGCGAAGTGGTCGTTCCGGCCTCTGCGTAGCTCTTACCGTCAAGAAGGATACCGAGGCAGTATTTGCCGGGATCCGAGGGCGAGACAACGCCGATATCGACCTTAAAACCGGACTTGCCGATATTTCTGTCAGTACTGTATCCGAGCTTGGCGAGCCTGCCGCAGATATCATCTGCGATGCCCGTGAACTTAAGACTTCTGTCGATGATGGGCGCGGATGAAACCGTGTTAACTGCCTCACCGTCCGAAGAAGCATCCCACACATCGCTTCCTGCCGCATACTGCAGGAATCTCTTGAGTGCCCTTACGCCCTCGGAAGATGAATCACTGATCTTTATCTGATCAGCGGTTATGGATGAGAAGACCTTCATCTCAAGACGCGAACGCGTTACCGCAACGTTTAATCTTCTCCAGCCGCCGTCACGGTTAAGAGGACCGAAGTTCATTATCATCTTTCCGGTCTCATCCTGGCCGTAACCGACAGAGAAAAGGATGACGTCTCTTTCATCACCTTGAACGTTCTCAAGGTTCTTGATGAACACGGGTTCTTCACCGCTGAATGCCCAGCTTTCGAGTTCGGGATCAGTCTTGCACTTCTCGTCAAGAAGGTCCTCGATGAGAGACTGCTGCTGGATGTTAAACGTAACTACGCCGAGAGTCTGCTTTGAACGGAACGGATCGTGGCAGCGCAGAGCAATCTCATTGACGACCGCTTCCGCCTCCGCCCTGTTGGTCCTTGTCTTTCCGCTGTCAAAAGTACCCTTGATCATTTCGAGAGTGACCATCGATTTGCGGTCATCCGCAGACGGGAAAGTATAGAGTTTTCCTTCATAGAAAAGCTTATTGGAGAACGTGATCAGGCTCTCGTGACGGCTTCTGTAATGCCAGAGCAAATGGAGCTCGGGCATGTTTACGGCGAGGCAGTCATCAAGGATGCTTTCAAGATCTTCGATCTCATAATTCTCATCATCAAAGACCTGTTCCCTGAAGAATGATGTAGGCGGCATCTGCTTGGGGTCACCTACTATGATCGCATTCTTACCTCTTGCGATAACACCGACAGCCTTGCATGTGGGAAGCTGGGAAGCCTCGTCGAAGATTACGACGTCAAAAGGAGACTCCTTGTTCGGAGCAAGATACTGGGCGCATGAAAGAGGACTCATGAGAACGCACGGGCAAAGCTTTATCATGACCTTGCCAATCTTGGAGAAAAGTGTCCTTATGGATACTCCCCTGCCGCCGCTCTTGATGGCATGCTGCAAAATTCCGAGCGCGGACATCGCATTGGCATCCTTGGTAAGGTTCGGCAGGTTCTTTGCGATCCTGAGATAGATCTCCTGACGCGTGAGCTTTTCGAACTCTGTGCCCAATGCTTTGAGTCTCGATATCTTCTCTTCAAACACCGAAGCGCTGAAATCCCTGAAAGTAACAGAACTGTCTATTATCAGTGTAACCAGGCTCTTTGCGTATTCCTTGCGGAAAGCTGGCACGAGCATGTCTGCATTAATCCTGCCGTCCTCATAAGAACTTACGAGTCCGCTTATCTTAAGATCGGCACACTTCTTGGAAGAGCGGTTAAATGTAACCTTCTGCCTGATAAGATCAGCATTAGCGGCAAGTTCGTCGATCATTGCCTTCTTATCGCTCAGCATTCCGTTATCGGGCGAAAGAACAGCATCTTCAAAGGCATATGTCTGCTTAAGAACGTTATAAGAAGCCTCAAGGTTCCTGCCCGCAGCGATCAGTGCGGATGCAGCGGCACATGCTCCCTGATTTGCAGCAAGAACGCATCTCGCATTTCCGGAGATGTCGCATGCGTCTGCTTCGTTCATAAGCGCAAGACTGCGCGCATTAAGATCGGTGACAACTGCTATGTCAAAGCAAGGCAGCGGTGCCTGCGGGTTATAAAGACCGCCGAGATATGCCGCATCCTGTGCAAGTCCCTGCCTGATCGATGCCTCGAGCCTCTGTACTGCTACAAGAGCATCGAGCGCGGGTCCGAGATTGTCCTTTGCCGCACCCGTCTTATCAAATACCCTTACCTGCTTATAAAGGCCGTTGATGCCAAAGGTCCTGCCCAGGCCACCTTTTGCGTTGGCGGCATTGAATTCAGCCTGAAGCCTTAAACCGTCAAGGGCAAAGAAACCGTCAGCCCAGCCGGCTGAAAGCGCATTTCTCTGCATCCAATAGGCATGTGCGGTCTGGCACAGAGCGTCAAGCCTGACATTCAAAGACCTGAAGTCACGGCATGAAAGCCATGATGCGGGAAGTCCCAATGCTGACAGTTCATAAACTGCGGAAGCAAGCCTAAGATAAGTCTTCTTTTTAAGGTTGCTGCCGTCGATGCCCATTACGTTGCAGGCTGTCTGGTCAGTCCACTGCTTAAATCCGTTGAAAGCATTTTCGAATTCGGAATAAGAGCTGTAGAAAGCTTCGCATGATCTTCCGAGATTCTGCTTTGCCTCCTGTGAAAACTCCGTGGCTTTTACGAAAGAAAGCTTACCGCCAAGATCACCCGATGAAGCAACCAGTTCACCGAGGTTTGCTTCGATCTCACCGACTCTCACCTCGGATGCATCATTTACAAATCCTTCGTCAAAAGGCGCGATGTCCGGAGCAGCTTCATTGGCAGCAAACATGTTGATCAGTTCGAAGAGCGACATGCCGCATCCGCGCTTTACATGAAGCTCTTTTGCGTATTTGTCGAGTTCTCCCCTTCTTGATGCAATCTCATTGAGCTGCTTGTCAAAATCCTCAGTATCAGGCAGTTTTGCCCTAACTTCGCTAGCCTCTTTGAGCTGATTGAGGACATGGCTCTTCCTGACCTTGTTGGAATGGAGTTCGAGGCAGAAAGGCGCGATGCCGATCTTGTCCAAACGGGAATAAACGACATCGAGAGCCGCCTTCTTTTCGGATGCGAAAAGCACCGTCTTACCGTTTGCAAGACAATTTGCGATTATCGAAGTAATGGTCTGGGATTTACCTGTTCCCGGAGGACCGTGGAGAACAAAGCTCTCACCTGCATAACTCTCACGTGGCGTAGCTGCGGCAATGGCACAAAGCTGTGAACTGTCTGCCGTGATAGGAAGGAGAACTTCATTCTCACTGACAGGCTTCATGCTCGCAAAGTCCTGAGCATCCCATGACAAAGCACCGTTGATAAGGCTCTTTACGACCTTGTTCTCGGAGATCTCTTCACGATGGCTGTGCATGTCATTCCACATGACAAACTGCGAGAACGAGAAATTGCCAAGAACGCATGACTCAATGACTGACCATCCCTTCATGCCGGCAACATGTGCCTTGACGAGTTCGAATACCTGGGCGACATTGATGCCGTGCTCATCGGCGGGAAGATCTCCCTGAAGTTCGGTAACATCGATACCGAAATCCTGTCTGAGCTTTTCTAATATGGTGATATTGAACTGGGTATCCTCTTCACGCTTACGCATCGCATAACCAAGGAGAATGGATTTACGCACAAGCTCAACGGGGATGAGCAGGATAGGAGCATAGTAAGGATCAGACTTGTCCTTCTCAAACCATTTAAGGAAACCTACGGCAAGATAAAGTGTGCTTGCGCCGTTCTCTTCGATCGACGATTTGGCGCCGCGGTAAAGCTCCTTGATCTTGTCATCAAGTTCAGCTGAAGTAAGGGATGAACAAAGCTTTCCCTTACCCATTTCCGATGATATGTATTCTTTGAATTCTTCAGTTTCGGCCAGTTCCTCGATCGAATAATCCTTAGCGGGAATGCATTTAAATTCGGCCTTTTTTTCAGGAGCTTTCTTCTCCGGTTCAGGTTCAGCCGCCTGCACCGTAGGAAGATCGGAATCTTCTTTTACGGGCTCAGCATTATCAGCCGGCTTTTCTTCGGTATTCGTATCGTCAGGTTTCTCTTCTACTTTTTCGTTTTTCTTATCAGGACTCTTACGGGCGATAATGCGGTATTCCTTGTTATCTACAAGGGTATCTTCAAGATCACCGCATCCCGGAACGAACAGGGGTACGCATTTACCCTTGATCCTGAGGTTGAGAAGACTGTTGCGGGTAGAGAGATCGAGAAGCTTGCGCTCCCACAGATCGAATTTTACAGAAGTTCTGTCATTAGTATTTTCAGCCATGGAAAAATCCTCCGATACAAGAGAATTATATACTAAAAACGCACTTATTTTTTATATTTTTATTGCTTGCCGTTGAGAATCTTCCGCCTGGTCTTATAGTCGGGAATAACGCTTCCGACTATGTTCCAGAATGCCTGGGAATGATTTGGCATGAGAAAATGCGAAAGCTCGTGGACAACGACATACTCGACCAGGCTTCTGTCCTTTTCGGCAAGCCTGGTGCTGAATTTGAGAACTCCCCTTTTGCTCATGCACTCGCCCCAGAAAGAACGGTAATGACCGATCACGACCCTTGAAGGATACTTAACTCCTCTTGCGGCGAAATAAGGCATGTGAAGATCTATGAGCTCTTTAATTAGGTCCTTCAGGCTTTCCAGATCTTCCCTGCTTATATTCTTCCAGCTGTCTTCTGCCGCAGTCCTCACCGCGGTCTCATCGAGTGCCTTCTTGAAAAAATCTGACTTGGAGATGATGAATCTCTCAGCTTCCGCATAGCTGACCCAGTAAGGCATGGAAGCATATAAAGTACCGTCCCTTCTTACGCGGACATTGATATTCTTCACGCGTTTGCGTTCGAATTCGGCTATTACAGCCCTTCCGCCTATATCAATGATCCTGGTGGTACTCACTTGAAAGAAAGGCTTTACGCCTTGATCATCTTATCGAAGTTCTTGCCGTTCATCTCGTACATGGTGCGTCCGCACTCGGCAAGACGGCTCTCGATATGTTCCTGTTCCTTGGGACGCTTGATCTTGAGCGTTGTGGTCTTGATCATGTCCTCTTCGGAGAATACGAAGTTGCGTACGATCTTATACTGAGGCATCGTGTGGTTTGCTTCATGCATCTTGTCGTTGAGATACGTCTCGACCTGTGAATCATCAGGCTCGGTCTTGAGTCCGAGCTCGGATCCGATCGCTTTACGGTCGATCAGGAGCTTCGCGCAGATATCGATAGCATCACGGTCGTTCCTGTTGCCCCAGACAAACGCTTCGGAGACACCCTTGATCTCGGTGATGACAGCCTCGATCTCCTCGGGGAAAGCCTTCTTTCCGTTCGTAAGAACGATCATGGACTTAACACGGCCCGTAATGTGAATGGAACCTGTCTTATCGATATATCCCATGTCGCCTGTATGGAACCACCCGTCTGAATCGATCGCTTCAGCGGTAGCCTCGTCATTTTCATAGTATCCGAGCATAACGCAGTCGGATTTGGTAAGGATCTCACCGACAGCCTTGGGGCCCTTGCCTTCGGCATCGATGGTTACTGTAACACCGGGAAGCGGACGTCCGACAGAGCCGTGAACGTCACAAGCTTCATTGTTAACGGAAATAACCGGAGAAGTCTCGGTAAGACCGTATCCCATATAGAACTGGAGACCAAAATCGGTAAATGCATCTATGTACCTCTTATCGATACCTGCGCCGCCGATGACGATCATACGGAAGTTTCCGCCGAGCTTATCAAGGATCTCGCGGAACACATTGCGTCTGACATCAAGTCCGATATGCCTTAAAAACCTTGTGACAGGCCTTGCAACGGCGATTATCTTCTCTTTGCCGGAAGATTTGATACCGTCCTCGATCTTCTCGTAGATGTTCTCGAAAAGCAGAGGAACTGAGATACATACACTCGGTTTCCACTCTTCCATATTCTTTACGATGTACCTCAATCCGTCACACATGCAGATGCAGGCACCGCATGAAAGGATGAAGAAATCGCAGGTATTCTCAAATGTATGATGCAAAGGCAGGATCGAAAATGCCCTGTCTCCGCGTCTTACGTCCAAAGTCTGTGCGATTGCGTAGACATTGGAGCAGATGTTATCGTGCGAGAGCAGAACGCCCTTACTCATCGAAGTCGTACCGGATGTAAAGAGAATGATCTTTGCCGATTTCGAATCGATCGGGGTATCGGTAAACTTCGTGTCGCCCTTATCACAAAGATCGTTGCCTTCCTTTATCCAGTCGTAGATATCAATAAACCTGTCATCATCCTCAGGCCATGTATCTTCAGGCTTCTTGCCTGAAAGTCCGTCCTTATAGAAGATTACGAACTTCTCAAGAGGGATGTCGAGTTCGCCGGATTTTATCTTCGCAGCGATCGAGAGCATCATCTTGTGATGTCTGTGCTGGTAGAAGATGACCTTGCTCCTGGATCTTACGAGGAGCTGAATGAGCTCGTCTTCAGGCAGAGCCCTGTCGAGCGGGACTCCGACAGAATTCGATGAAAGAATGGCATTATAAGATACAAACCACTCATAGGCATTCTCACCTACAACTGCTAGTCTGTCGCCTGCATACTTGCAGTTGAGCAGATATGTGGCGAGGCCTTTAATGTCATTACCGTATTCAAAGAATGTTCTGTGTACTTCTGAAAGCTTGGGTGATCTTCTGAAGATAAAAGCATCAAGTTCAGGGAACCTGGCGCATGTCTTAATGACAAGATCTCTTATATCGGTAAACTTTTCTGCAGTATATATTGCGGTGCCCTTAACAGGGTTCATATAAATCCTCCGGTCAACATGACGCTATCTAACGCAATAGAAAATATAACATACTTACTCATTTTTTTACAACAAATCGCTCATTTGAATAAAATGTTGGAACAATTATACTTTTGAGGTATATTAATTAAATCTAAAAAAGCCAAAGAGGGGTTATTAATGTCAGAGGTCAAACCTGATAACACGTCTTCCGTTTCAGGAAACGTTGGGGAACATAAGATTTCACACGCCGAACACCATAAGGCGCTCGACGAAAAATACCCTACCAAACGCGGTTTTTGGGACGTAGTCGCAAAAAACGGATTTCTTCTTCTCACGCACATATTCTGTGACATGAAGTGCATCGGGAAAGAAAATTTCCCCAAGAACAATCCGTATGTCGTTGCATCAAACCATCAGAGCTATCCTGACGGCGTTCTCATCATCGACTATCTGCCTAAGGGACACTTCAAGTGGATGTGCTGCCTTGCGGCATCCGACCTTGAGACACAGCACGGCAAGCTCGGCCGCCTTATCATGCGTGTAGGACGCGGAATCGCAGTAGACCGTTACGGCAACCCCGTCAGAGGTCTCATCAAGGCTAAAAAAGAAGTTGAACAGGGCAACATCTGCTTTGTATTCCCTGAAGGAACAAGAACTCATACCGGCAAGCTCGCCGAGCTTAAGGACGGAGCTTCCTATCTTGCCATCAAGGCAGGCGTTCCTCTTGTCCCCGTATATATCGCCGGCGCATACCAGATCTGGCCGAGAACATCCAAGCACCCTCATCCTCTGAACGGATTCCACAGGAAGAAGATCAGGATCTATGTCGGAGAACCCATGTACGGCAAAGATTTCGACAATGATGCGCACAAGATGACTGAAGCACTCTCCGAATGGATGCACAGACAGGAAGACATGCACTGGGATCCCGAAACAAACTTCGACTGAGTTCTTTCCTCACTTAGTCCTCGCCGCTTTGCGTCTGCGGAAAACGTTCGGAAAAAACTCAATCTCTGGAATAAAATCGGAATAAGATAGAGGCTGCCTCATGCGAGACAGCCTCTTCTCTCTTACTCAAATCCCTTATTCAGAAAGTTTTCTTAATCTAATCCCTTAATTTTCAATTTGCAGGAGTTTCTATCCTGTTCCTGACATCTTTGAAAGTCTTATTCCAGTCGACTTCCTTGATCTTTCCGCCAAGTCCGAAAGCGAATACCACGATAGTGATGACCGCCATGACCATTGCGAGGAAAAGTGAAACAACTCCGGTTATAAGTAACTTGATATCACCTTTGCTCATATCATGCCTCCCCGAATCCCTTGTTCCAGATTCTCTTATTCCAGTTGATGTATGCCTTTGTGCCCTTTGCGAAATACTTGATTCCGAGTATCACGAGGATCAAAAGGAATACTGCGAAGAAAAGAAGCGTTACAGCCAGAAGGATCGCCGGAACCATGTAGTATGTGATGCTGCCGGTAACGATAGCCGTTACGATCGCAGCGATACCGCCGAGTGATCCAAGGAAGATGCAGCAAGCTATAAATATCGCAAAAAGGATAACGAGCCAGCACTCAACTCCGAGAAATGCATTAAAGAGAATTACGAAAAGCTTGCTTCTGCCGTCTGCGCCTGTCTTTGTATCATCGAAGACATTGTTTCTCTTTTTGATGATCTCAGGGAGCTTCATTCCCTCTCTGTACATTGCAGCGAGTTCATTGGGATCACCAAGACCCTCAGCTATTTCCTCCTCGGTCTTTCCCTTGAGCGAGCCTTCGGAGAAATGAGCACCGATCTCATAGAGGATCTCATTTACGTCCTTATATGGCATTGCGCCGAGAGCTTTCCCGAGCGTATCAAGATATTCTTTCTTATTCATCTGCTTCTTCCCCCTGTTTCTCATTGATGATGCCGTCGACTGCCTTTGAGAACTCTGCCCATTCTTTCCGGTCGCTCTGCAGTCTCTTACGGCCTTCGTCCGTGAGGTGGTAATACTTGCGTGGTGGTCCGTTCTGAGATTCCTTGAGATACGTGTCAACGCTTCCTTCTGCTGCTAATTTACGCAGGATCGGATAAACGGTTCCGTCAGCTATATTCATCTTGGCGGTAAGGCAGTCAGCCAGGTCGTAGCCATAGCTGTCGCCTTTTTCAAGGAACGCTAGCACGCACAGATCAAGTACTCCTTTCTTGAACTGATTGTTCATATTATTCCCCCTTATTCTCTTTAATGACTTGGGGATCAGTCTTCCCATGTCAGTATTGAATATAGCACACTATTATTCATTGTGCAATACTGTTTCTTGTTCATTACTGAACATAAAATCATAACTGGAATTTGTTTTACAGATTAAGAATGTTATTATTTCTTATTAAGGAGTTATAACCATGAATAACGATAATGAATCAAAGATAAAACAGATACTTTCAGAACTTCCGGATGACAAGCGCAAGATCCTGAAGGACCATATAGATGAGCTTTCAGGCAAGGAACGCGAGGACTTTCTTAACGAAGTAATCACCGAATACGAGTCTTTAAAGAACAAATCGGTCGTCTCCTTTACCGATGCCGCGAAAAAACTCAGTCAGGCGATCGAGCCCGCCGTCAAGGAAGCAAACCTTGAAGACGTGCTCAAACAGCCCATAAACCGCGAGAGCGAACCTGAGGTAAGGCCCGAAGACATCTCTTTTGACATAATTCCTTCCGGGAACGAGCCCACTGCCGTTTTGGATAACTTTGAAAAAGAAGACATAACGCTGGAGCATTCCATTACCGAGATGCCCTATACCGGCGAAATGGTGAGCGAGGAAGATAACGAGGAAACACCTGATCTTCCTGCCGTCAAAGAAACCCGTGAAAGCAGAAAGCCTCAGAGAGCCGACGTCTCCCCTTTCATCAACGACGAAATGCCGAAGAAGAAAAAGCCCGTTGGCGCGATAATCGCCGGAGTGGCGGCAGCTCTTATCGTGTGCGGCGGACTCTTATATGCATTCGTGCTTTCAAAGAACCCGTCTTTCCAGGCCTTCACGTCAAAACTCGGAATACCGGTTGCCACAACGGCAGAAGAGACAACGACCACAGTTACCGAGACCTCTTCCCTTCCCACTCCCACACCTGAACCGATCCCTACGACGGAATCAACGGAAGCACCTTCACCTACCCCGACAGAAGTGCCCACACCCACGCCCATGCAGCTCAAAGAAAATGCTCCTGATCTCAAAGGCATAAAGGTTGTAATCGATCCGGGCCATCAGGAAAAGACCGATTATAAAAAGGAACCTTTCAAGAAAGGCACGACCAACGGCAAGGCACGCTGCACAAGCGGCGCAACGGGTATCACGACCAAACAGAAAGAATACGAACTTACTCTCGATACCGCACTCATGCTCAAGGAATACCTCGAAAAATGCGGTGCCACGGTAATCCTTACCAGAACAGAAAACAACGTCAATATTTCAAACAAGGAAAGAGCCGCGATCGCAGTAAAGGCCAAGCCCACCCTTTTCCTGAGACTGCACGCCGATGCTTCGACCAACGCCTCGGTAAAAGGCGTCAGAGTATACATTCCGAAATCAGGAAAGCTTAACAAGACCGCTGATGCCAACAGGCTCGGAAAGCTTGTTGCCGCAGCCGGAAAGACTACATTCCGCGGTTCAAAAGCCACCAACCAGTATACGGGACTTAACTTTGCGGCAAGCATCAGATCGTATCAGATCGTCCTCGGCTACCTTTCAAACACCGATGATGATGCAAGACTCGCGGATGTCGAGAACAGATATGAGATGTGCGCAGCGATCGCAACATTCTGCAAGTCATTCAAGAAGAAATAACCGGAAACAGAAAAATATTGTTTTTTTGACAAAACTAATATAATCTGAAAAATGATATTCCAAAGAAAGCAGGTACTGATATGAGCGATAATCTGGATATGAATACAATAAGACAGCTTTCAAAGATGAAAAACGTCGATGAGATCGATGCTGCTCTTTTACAGGATAATTCCATAAAGAACGAATTTCAGTCTGTAAAAGAAGTCGAAGCGCTCAAGGAAACCGTCAACCAGCAGCAGATCCTGCTTCACGCAATGTGGCTCATGCTCAAGGAGCACGGAGCTGACAACGAGGAATTCAACCGTCACCTCAAGGCGGCTTCACAGTTGTCTATCCGCACCGATTTCAAGAACAGCGTAAGCTGCCCTGCCTGCGGCAAAGGCATGCAGAAAATGGAGAAGGTTCCCTTCACTCTCAAGTGCTACTACTGCGGTTATGAGTACCTCTGCAATCCTTTCTCAAAATACGATGAGCTCGATCCCGATGTTGTAGACTACAAGACCGAACGTGCCACATCCGCTGAACTAGATGAGCAGAGCAAGCCTGAGCAGTATGAGCAGAAACAGGTTAAGAGCGAAGAGGATGAGATTGCTAACGCAGAGGCTATCCTCAACTCCAGTTACGAGCCTTACGACGTTTCCAAAGACTTGAATTTCGAAGAAGACGAGTTATAATTTACTTCCGCTTTACGGAAAGTCCCTACGGGGATGTACCGGTTTCGACGGGGTCGCCGAAGCTGGGAAAGCGGGTGGAGGATTCTCGTTGGCCTCCTTAAAAAACGGGAACTTGCAAGTAATTGCAGACAAGACAGAGCTCGTAGCAGCCTAAGGCTACCGTCCCCGTGTGTATCTGCTCACATGGGTGTACGTACACCGCAGACCTCACCTGAGAGAGGTTAAGCAGGCAGTCCTCCC
>JAIKZM010000101.1 GCA_024682215.1 Saccharofermentans sp.
TCGTCAGAGGTTATATTCCTTCCGGATTACATGCGCAATGACATGATAATCTTCCATGAAGGCATCCCCGGGCACATGTACCAGTTCAACTATCACAAGACCACACTTAAGCATAAATATCTTCTGGCTTTCTATAAGAATGCTTATGTGGAAGGCTGGGCGACATACATAATGGACAACCCGGCTGTCATGTACGGGAAAAAAGATGCAGAGGTTCTGACATATAACGGAGTGAACTGCGCATCTTACATGGTGCAGGCGAGAGCTGACATCATGGTCAATTATGAGGGTCTTTCCGAAGGTGAGACATCAAAATATCTGTCGGATCTTACAAAGAGAAATGTATCGATACTTGCCGATGACCTCTTGATGTCACCCGGGATCGGGATATCATATGGAGTAGGCGGATACATGACTTTAAAGACCCTTGAGTCGATAAGGTCCCTGGATCCTGAAATGAGCATACTAACGATGCACACGCTTTATCTTGATGCAGGTCCGGGCAGTTTTGACAGGATCCTGGCATCAGTGAAAAGGAACTACAAGAAAGGGTGAACAGTTATGAATAACTGGCTTTTTGATATTGCAAATCCGGATATAGCCGGACGCAGGGGCGGCCTGCCCATCATTCCGGTGATCGTGATCGTCTTCTTTACGAGCCTGGCCGCGCTTATCGTCCTTCTCATTTTAAAGAAAAAGCATGACGGAAGATCAGACAGTTGATCCCGGTTCTTCCGTCCGGACTTCTTCCTCTTTTTTGAATGTCGGATAGAACGGAACGTTCGTGCCGCAGTAAATGCACCTGCCGTATAAAGGCGTGTTGGGATTCTTCTTGACGGGTTTTCCGCACTTGATGCAGGGCTTTGTCGGAAGCTGAACAGGACGGCTGTTCGTTTTTTCGCTCATTATCTCTGCTATCTTCTGTTCGAAAAGCTCCGGATCGATGCCCTTTTCAAGCATTACCCTGTACATGGCTTCAAGCTTTACCTCAAGCTCGGCAACCTGGCCTACAAGACCGCCGATCTTTAAGTTGGCTTCAGATATCGTCTCATTGGTGCGTTCGTTGATTACAGTGATGTTTGTGGTGCTGCCGTCGCCGTACATGTTAAATACCTCCGTCCCAAGATTTCCATTAAGGAAATTATAACATGCTGGAACTGAAAAAATTGAAAGACCGGAGCAGCTGCTCCGGCCTTTCAGTTTAAGGTGATCGGAAAATGAACGTCACACTTTGCTGAAGTGTATTCCGTCTGCGTAATGTTCAGTGCGGTCGTTCCATGTGAGGGTGTTTCCGCTGATCTTTATCTCGCCCTTTCCGTTAAGATAAAAGCATCTCGACTGGTCATAAGTAAGTGATTTTACATAATGCATCCTGTTGCAGTTGCTGTAAGAGATGATGCCTGTCTTGGGATCGTATTTCCCGCTCAGATACCAGCCTTCAGAGATGTTGTACTTGAAATTCATGTCAGTATCCAAAGGCGTTTGCTCGATGACGACATTTGCCTTGTTATCCTTGCTGATATTAACGATGACCCTGAGATTTTTGGCAGCGTATATGCTTTTGCCGAAAACGATAACGCCTGTACCGTTTGTGTAGAGTTCCTTTTCGGAAACGGCGGCGCCGTCCTTATCGAGAGCGATCTCTTTCTTTGTGCCGTTGCAGTATGCGATGGAAGATGTGAGCGGGTTAAACTTTGCATCATCGTTAAGAACTGTCTTTGTCTTCGCATCTTCTGAAAGCACGATCGTAAGCTTTGCGTTCTCGCTGCCGTCTGCCTCAACTAAGAGAGTGGTCCTGTTATTGAAATAGTTTCCCGTAAAGTTCATTACGGGATTCTGCATGACTGCTGATTCAACCTGAGGCTCTGCTTCCGTTTGAGCCAGCAGCTTGATCGCGGGTTGGGTTTCCTGTTCCGTAACAAGGGGAGTTGCAACTGTCGGGAGCGTGTTCTTTTCTGAACAGCCTGCCATGAATCCGACGGATGATATTGCCATTGCGCATGTTGCAAGGATTACGAGGATCTTTTTGTTCATTTGTTATTCCTTCCTTCCGGGTCAATTTGTCTGACGGAAACATTTAAGCATCAGAAGGAGGGCAGACCATGATCAATCCGTGCGTCTTTTGTTGAATAAGCAACGCCCGGACAGTAATGTGTTGTAAAACTGAAAAAATCTATTTCGCTTTTTGGAGTTTTCTGAAGTCATACCTGTCAAAGGTATATCTCTTTTTAGGCGGAGTAATGTCTCCGTATTCGATCGCTTCGACCGGACAGTTCTGGATGCATGACATGCAGTGGGCGCACATTTTCGCATCCCAGACGGGCCTTCCGTTCTCATCGGGACGGATGACTTTGACAGGGCAGAGGTTAGCGCATTTCCTGCATCCTATGCATTTGCCGCTGACCCTGAATCTCTTCACGCCCTGCTTTATCCTTGTCCATACCGGAGTGAAAGGCAGCGTGATGATGAGCTCGAAGAGCCAGACATGCTTGGAGCGTTTGACGAGTTTCTGTCCGTCTTTTATAAGATCCGCGATCTCAGGGATAAGCTTATATGAAACGTCTATCCTGCGCTTTATCTCGTCTTCGGTAAGTTCGGGATAAGTGTTGTTGGCGATATAGTTGCGCGGCATCTTGAAGTCGGCGGAGCCCATGTAATTAAGACCTTTCTTCCGCGCAAGACGCTTTGCCATCGTGCTGCAGATACCGGAATAACCGCCGCTCGTAAATACAAAATAGATGTTCTTATTTCCTACTAAAGGAGTATTGCGGATCAGCTCGCTGACAAAAGGAGGGATCTCGCATACATATACGGGAACGCATACGACAAAAGGCTTTTCGGAACTGATAGCGGAATAGTCTTTTTCCTTTATCCTTTTGAGAAGGTTCAGGCTCGCGTCACCGGTCCTTGCCGCGATCTCTTCGGCAATGAATCTCGTGTTTCCGGTTGCGCTGAAATAAAGGATCATGTAGTGCCCGTTCCAAACTCTTATATGGTATCAACAATACAGTATTTCGAATGAAGTAACAACAGATGATAACTATGTCGTGACCGAAAAAAGCTCCGGATCTCCGGAGCTTTATGTTTACCTTGTTTATGGTCTGAAAGGCTTGAAAGGACTTACGCCGGGTTCTCTTACAAACGGCTTGTCTTCTTCAGGCTCAGCGCTTGAGGCCGGCTTGAAGGGACTGGAACCCGTTGTAAAAGACCTGAGTTTCGCAGGTTCAGCCTTGGGCATTAACGGGTTTGATTCGGCCGCCGGAGCAGGCGCAGGTTCAGGTGCTGCCTTGGTATCAGCGGTTACCGTTTGCGCGGGTCTGCGGAAGAATCTGGGATGGCTGTCATCTGTCCTCTGGGGCAGCTTCTCATCGGAACCTTCAAAGCCGTCTGACATCAGTGAACCGGCATTGGGAGCTCCGAGATAATCTTCTCCGCCCAACGAAGACAGAGAACCGGAATCTTCGCCCAATGAGGACATAGCTCCCGAATTGGAATTCATGTTGAACATTGCTGTCGGATTAACAGGCTTTTTATCTCCGTTCTTATCATCGGATGATGACATTCCGGGCCTGTAAGCAGTAAATCCGAAAGTTTTTTTCGGAACCTCAAGATCAGGTTCGCTCGAAGTCAGCGGGCTGAATGTGCTTGCTGATGCAAAAGGAGATGAAGATACGGCCGAAGCAAACGGTGACGGCGTCTGAGGCGCTGAAGGAGCCTTCTCTTCTTCAGGGGCAGTTGAGCCCAACGGCTTGAAGGCGCTGTATGAAGCCGGCGCAGAAGATGCGGCAGCTCTGAGGGCTGCATCAGACTTCGGCGCAGGTGCCTCGGTCTTTTCAGGCTCAAGCGGCTTGAACAGACCGGAAGGAACAAATGTCACGGGTGCGGAAGGCTGAGGTACAAATGCCTCTTCCTCCTCGATCTCAGGTTCTTTTACGGGTTCAGCCTGCGGAGCCGGCTTGAAAGCAGACATGGTTTTTGCGGCAGGTCTTGTTCCTGCTGCGGCTGCCGCGCCTGCCGTAGCAGCAGGCCTTGTTGAACCTAAAGGCTTGAAAGGGCTGGAAGACGCTGCGGGAGCTGCATTAGCTGCAGGTGCTGCCACAGGGGCTTCATTTTCGGTTACGGTTTCTTCTTTAGTTTCCGGCCTTGCGGCAGGTCTGAATGCTGAAGAACTTGCAGCAGGCCTTGTTCCTGCAACTGCGGCTGCACCTCTGGGAGCGGCAGGTCTGCTTCCGCCTACGGAGGCTGCACCGCGCGGTGCGGCTGCCGGTCTTGTTGTACGAGTCTCTGTCTTTGCTGAACCTAAAGGTTTGAAAGGGCTGGAAGGAGATGCGGCGCGTGTTGCTGCAGGAGCTTCCTTTTCAGCAGGCGCTTCTTTGGTTTCGGCCTGGGCAGCAGGTCTGAAAGCTGAAGACGGCTTTGAACCCGCAACTGCTGCCGCACCTCTGGGAGCGGCAGGCCTGGACCCGGAAACTGCGGCTGCACCTCTCGGAGCAGCAGGTCTCGTTCCGCCTACGGAAGCTGCGCCTCTCGGGGCTGCAGGCCTTGTTCCGCCTACGGGAGCCGCACCTCTCGGAGCTACGGCAGGTCTGGCCGGCTGGGTCTCTTTTTTCGCTGAACCCAAAGGTTTGAAAGGACTTGCGGCATCCGAAAACCTGTTGTACGGAGAGGGTGCGGGTGCCGGCTGTTCCTCGGTTTCCTTCTTTTTCTTTTCGCTTGCAGGCTTGAATGCGCTGGGCATTCCTGCCGGTGAATATGTGGAAGCGGAGCTTTCACGTTTTGCTGCTGCGGTCTGTTTGAACGGGCTTGGAGCACCATTCTGGTGTGCCGCTTCGGCAGTCTTTGCGGAACTCATGCGCGCAAAGATCGATGCATTGTCACTCTTTGCGGGAAGTACATTTTCGGGATCGTTTTCAGGTTCGTCCAGAAGTGAGCCCGGCTCTTCGGGTTCTTTAAGGCCGCCTGAGAGCGCCACTGATGTCAGTGACTTGCCGCATTTCCAGCAATACTTGGCGCTTTTCGGGATGTCTTCTCCGCATTCCGGGCATGAGGTGAGAGGCGCAGCGCATTTCCTGCAGAATTTTGCATCTTCAGGAAGTTCCAGACCACAGTTCATACAAAACATAAATTGCCTCCCATAATACCCGTTCCGGTTTTGTCAAAAAATATTATACAATATCTCAAAGCTGTTTGCCTTTATTAAATATAAACATAAGGCTTTATCTTTACTTTATCTGTGTAAATTTGAGAGTTTGTCCCGCATGCATGCTATAATGTGCGTGCCTGAGGTTGGGATACCGGCATGTGAAAATGGAATAGGGATGAGGAGATTACGGATATGAAAAAGACGCTGACTTTGTTTTTCGCGCTTGTAACCATGCTCTGTCTGTTAACGGGCTGCAGGCTTTTCACGCCGCGCCACAGGCTCTTAAGTATCAAGGGCGACATAGAATGCAGATTCCATGTATCCGAAAACGCCAAATATGACAAGCCTGTCGATTTTAACGATGTGCCTTTCGACAAGGATAAGTTCGTAAAGCTCTATAACGAGGACAGATCGTATGATGCCGATTACATGACACATCACCTCGACAAGTGCGACCTTAAGCTCGATCCGGTGACAGAGCTTGAAGAGTATATGAAGGTCAACAATACTGAAGTAATGATCACGGCCGTAACACAGGACGGTCAGGAATCCGTCTCCGTTTTCAAATACAATTCGAAATGGTATTTCTTTGTCCTGAACATGGGCGGCAGATCCAAGCCCGAAGTGCGCGGATCCTACTACAAGGAATTGTCGAAGGAAATGGCCGAATACTGGAGCCCTATCCTCGATAAGGTCCTGATGACCGAAGGCTCCTGAGTTCCCGAAAAGTGTCTCTGCGATAGGGACCATCCGCTGTACATTTGTGTTCCCTTAAGCCAACACGTGTTTATGTCGGCTACACTTGGCGTGCCGCCTGTTGCTTAAGCATCAGACAGGCCCTGTATTACTGATTGCCTGAGCATATATCCGGGAACATAATGAGTCCAAAGTTACTCGGAAAGGAACAGCGGGCAGCTCAGCCTGAGGCCGGATCTTATGAAAGTATTTGATTTTGACAGCACGATATACAGAGGCGAAAGCCCCGTGGATTTTACCTTCTACATGATCAGGCATAACAGAAAGATAATCCGTTATGTGCCCACGATCCTGATCACTCTTGCAGGCTACAAGATGCATCTGATCAAGAAGGAGAAACTCGAATCGCTGAGCAATGAATTCATCGGAAAAGTCCTTGACGATCCGGATTCCCTTTCTGAATTTGTAAGTCAGTTCTGGGCAACTCATGCACATAAGCTCAACAAAGATATCGTCAAGCTCATCGGATCAGGCGACGTAATAATCACGGCCAGTCCGTCCTTTTTGATCAACGGCGTGAGCGGCTTGCTCAACACGAAGCATATCCTCGGAACCGAGATCGATCTCAAGCAGAAAAAGCTCGTCTGGTACAATTTCGGAGACAATAAGGTCGAGCGTTACAGGTCGATCTACGGATACCGCCAGATAGATGCTTTCTATACTGACTCATTCTACGATGAGTATCTCATGGGGATCTCGCGTGAAGTTTATATTGTCAGACACGGCACCGCTCACAGGCTGCCTCAGGGAAAGATCCGCACCGCACATGCGGGGAACAGCTGGAGCATTTAAGAACTGTTAAAACCTTTTTCGATTTTTCAAGCTTATTTATTGATATAATCAGCTTATCTGACGGAGGATAAGCTGATGAAGAATCGTATAGCTATATTTACCAACGGCTTCAGCAACGAGTTCGTTGAGCATATAGTTACAGGTTTTCATAAAAAGGCCAAAGAAGACAGTACGGACATATTTGTCTTCACAACTTACTGCAGTGCCAACGATCATGAACTGCAGAACAAGTGCCAGCTCAACATCTTCCATCTCCCGGACCCGGCTGATTTCGACGGCGCGATAATGCTCACCAACACATATAATTTCCCGGACGAGCAGGAGCGCGTATGCGCGCGTTTCCAGAGAGCAGGAGTACCTATGCTCTCGCTCGAAGTCGATGTTCCGAACATGTCCAGCATAAAATCGGAGAACTACAGAGGCGTAAGGGAACTCGCCGTCCATCTTGTCGAGAAGCATAATGCGAAAAAGATCATTTACGTAAACGGCGTTGCCGGAAATGTCGAGAACTCGATAAGACGTCAGGCTCTCACAGATGTACTCAAAGAGCACGGTCTTGAGCTTTACAGCGAATTCCACTGCGATTTCGGATTCTATACGGCCTATGTACAGATGAAGGATTTCATCAATTCAGGCAAAGATATGCCGGATGCGGTCGTCTGCGCGAACGACAACATGGCGCTGGGCATCAATTCAGCACTGACTGAAAAGGGATACAACGTTCCCGAAGACGTCCTTCTGACCGGATTCGACATGATAAAGGACGGACAGTATACATTCCCGATCCTCTCAACGGTTTCAAGAGGCTGGGACAAGTTCGGCGAGCTTGCTTACGACAAGTTGAAGTATCAGATCGAGAACCCGGATGCCAGGTTTACGGAAGAATATAATTCTTATTTTGTTCCGTCGGAAAGCTGCGGTTGTCCGCCTTCGGAAGAGGCAGTAAAGAACCGCTTTAATGCGATCAGGAATTCGTATTTTAACAATCTTCAGATGACCATCATGGATATATTCTTCATGGGTCTGCAGGTCCCGCTGTCTTTTGCGGAAAAGAAAGAGGACTTCTACGAAAAGGGAATGCTCAGCGTAAGGGATATTCCTCAGACAGGCTTGGATTATTGTCTCTGCACCGAGCCTGAATTCTTTGAACTGAATGACGACGAGTATCCTGAGAGGATCCGCGGATACAGCTCGAACATGGATATCCTCTATGAACTCCGCGACGGAAAAAGGCTCCCTCTGCGTCATTTCGATTCCAAGGCTCTTTATCCGGATTACGTTCATGAGGAAGGCAAATCTAATCTTTACATATTCGCCCCGCTCAATTATCTGAACTTCATAATCGGCTATATAGCGATCAAGAACACGCCGGAGCTTCTTTATAATCTCGGTCTGAGCAGGTTCATAAAGAACATGAACGCCCAGCTCTTAAGCATGCGGCGCCACATCTTCTCGGAACGCACGAATGCCGAGCTTAAAAAGATCTACATGACCGATGCTCTTACGGGTCTTTACAACCGCCTGGGATGCCAGGAAGTGCTGTACGGTTATATCTCTTCAAGGAAGCAAGACAACCTGAAGTCAATACTCGTTTTCGCCGATATCGACAGGATGAAGACGATCAATGACAAGTACGGACACCTTAACGGAGACCTTGCGATAAGGGCTACGGCAGATGCGTTCAAGAAGCATTCTCCGGAGGGATGGCTTTTCGGAAGGTATGGCGGAGATGAGTTCATCGCTGTCGGGCCGTGCACCTCAACGGAGAACATAGAAAAGAACCTGAGGCGCCTGTCAGAGTCCATGAGCGAAGAGTTTAAGTCACTCAATCTCAACTTCCTGCTTCATGCAAGCGTTGGTTATACGGTGATAGAACCCGGTGACGATGAATCCATCGCTGATTACATCGAGCGCGCAGACAAGTACATGTATGCCGAGAAAGAGAAGTATCACAAATATATAGATTCTCTTTCGGAAGAACCGGGGAAATGAACCTTATCCCGATAACAGATATTAATGCGCCCGAAATGGACGTTTTCGCAAGGCTCACCGAAAACCAGCTCAGAAGTTATTACGCTCAGGGCGACGGATTATTTCTTGCCGAAAGCGCCAATGTGATCCTGCGTGCATTAGAGGCCGGATACGAGCCCGTTTCAATGCTCGTAGAGACAGAGCGTCTTGAGATTGAGGCGAAGCCTGTTTTCGACTGTATTGAAAAGTATTGCGGCAGGGAAGTGCTCGATTCCATCCCGGTCTATGTTGCGCCGCGCGAGGTCGTTACGGACATGACCGGACATCATCTGGTCAGAGGACTTTGGATGGCAATAAAGAGAAAACCCGGGATAACTGCGGATGAATTCCTGAAGGAAAAGAAACGCATCGCGGTTATGGTGGACGTGGTAAATCCCGTCAATGTCGGCGCGATCTTCAGGTCTGCAGCAGCCCTCGGAATGGACGGGGTGCTCCTTACGCATAAATCGGTAGATCCTCTTACCAGACGCAGCGCGAGAGTGAGCATGGGAACGGTCTTCCAGATCCCTTGGGCACAGGCTTCGCTGCTTGAATCCGAAGGCCCTGCTTTGATGCAGCTCCTCGGATCGAACGGCTTCAAGACCGTGGCAATGGCCTTAACCGACGATTCCACGAATGTGGACAACGATGAGATCCGGTCAAACGAAAAGGTGGCCATCCTGCTCGGAACTGAAGGAACGGGCCTCCCGAAAGACGTTATCGGTGCGTGCGATTACCGCGTCATGATACCGATGCATTACGGGGTGGATTCCCTGAACGTCGCCGTTGCAAGCGCCATCAGTTTCTGGGAACTCATGAAATGATATTTCACCACATGTAACCTTAAGGATATACGGAGAACACATCGCGAAAATATAATCAGCCTGAAGATATATTTCCGCGGAATGTGTTTGGGGGTTATATGAAAAAACAATATCATTATTCATGGTCTTTTCGATGATGCTGTCTTTCGGTGCATGCAGCGGTACAAAGGATGCATTTGCTGGCATAAAGCTTTCGGAGTCGCAAAGGACATGGTCAAATCCTGACGGAAAGTATAAGGCAGTAATCGAAGAATATGCGGATGACTCCTTCACAGGCAGGCAATGCCCGGTGATCCTGCGTATAACGAGGATAAGCTCCTAACGGATTACATCGCGTTCAACAGTTTCGGAGTTAAGGAAGCGGGAGGAACGCAGAAAGAGACAAGCAGGGGAAAGATCAAACTCGGCGGACAGGAATATCTTAAGGCTGAGACCGTTATCAGTATCGGAGATATGCACGTCTGCTACTACG
Organism: Saccharofermentans sp.; assembly: GCA_024682215.1. Classification (GTDB taxonomy): domain Bacteria; phylum Bacillota; class Clostridia; order Saccharofermentanales; family Saccharofermentanaceae; genus Saccharofermentans. Next base: position 9,998 of record JAIKZM010000101.1, read on the forward strand.
CAAGGAAGATCGATGACGACGTGATCCTTTTTATGAGCATCAGTTTTCCTAAGAACAGAACGGCGGAAGAGTTCGAAAAATGTTTTGAATAGTTAGTCTATAATGGTTGGTAGTATTGCGTTTGGGAGGCAAAAAAATGGCAAGGATCCTGATAGTTGAAGATGCCCAAGAGCTTCTTTCGCTTGTTGCCGGCTTTTTCGAGAGCAAGGGATCGTTTGACGTTGACACCGCTTCTGACGGCAATACCGCACTTAACCTTATAGGCTCGAACGATTACGACATCGCGATCCTGGACATCATGCTCCCGGGTGCGAGCGGCTTTGACGTGTGCAAAGCCCTGCGCTCGAAAAGCAAATGCCCCATCGTTTTCCTGACAGCGTTGGCAAACGAGAACAACATCCTTAAAGGCTACGAGATCGGCGCAGACGAGTACATGGTAAAGCCCTTTTCGCTCAAGGTGCTGTACGCAAAATGCCTGGCGCTCCTAAACAGGACGGACACGGGACTTCAGAAGGAGATCGTGCTTGAGT
>JAIKZM010000108.1 GCA_024682215.1 Saccharofermentans sp.
GTCTCCCAGCGCGAAACCGACCTGTTGGTCACATTGAACTTTTTCGCGAGCTGCTCCTGGGTGATCCCTTTCTCATTGCGGAGAGTCTTTAAAAATTGTCCTGTCTTTTTCTGGTCCAAGTTCGAGGTACCTCCTTTCGGCCGAGGTCAGGATATGCCATCCTGCCGGGATTTAACACGACACAAAGCGAGAATTGCCGTGTTTTAAGGCTTTGGACACGAAATGTCCGGCCGTCTCTGTTCCTCAATTATAATACAGTTAACATTGTTACATTCGTGAAAAATCGGGCCTGTCCTCTGTTTGGTCCTCTGTTTTGATTAAAAGTGAGGACGTAACAGAGGATTTTTGATAAAAACGGTTAATATCCTCTGTTTGGTCCTCTGTTTTGATTAAAAGTGAGGACATAACAGAGGACGAAAACAAAAGAGTCTGTCTTAACAAAAAGATATTGATTAAAATAATGCTATCAATCCGAAAACCGGGACCCGAAAAGGAAACCCGGCAAAGAAAGAGGAATGACCCATGAAAGCATATGAATTAAGCAACGGAATGCTGCTCGATGACGAGAATATAAACAATAACGGCGAGTTTGAGCTTGAACTGCAGTGGGCGAACTGGTCCGTGTCGACCGTTTTCACCCCCGATCCCGAAAACCCGGACAATGCCGACAATGCGGTCGCTCTTTTCGAGAGGGTGTACGCAAAGCGCGAGTACTGGCTCATGCTGGCTTATTACAAGCTCAAGGAGATGATCATAAGCCGCATGACGATCGAGGATTTCGACGGGTTCGCGCAGATGTACAGGGACGAGGAGTACTGGAACCTGCCCCTGAATTTCATGAAGTTCTCGCTCTTTGACCAGCTTCTCGCGCAGTATGAACTCGACCGCGTCGTTTTCGGAAATAACGGCGAGATCGCGTTCATGTTCTACGATTACGCAATGGATAACGGTTATATCGTTTCGGGCACCGAAAATGACAAGCTCACAAAAGTTGAGGGCGGCGCCGATAACTGGGACGACATCGAGCAGTAACGCCCGTCAGCGTGTTGCCGAGAAGATAATTGCGACGATGAGCAGGGCATAGTAGAGGAACATCACGATGTAAAGGATCGTGGCGCCGATTCCGTAGTAAGTTGCGGCGCGGCTCAGGATCGAAGCGATCTTGATCCTGGGGGTGTGAAGTCCGCCCTGTGCGAGGTAATCGAGGACCTTTTTCCTGTTGCTGGTGCCCTTGAAGATCGCGATGATGCTGCATACCGGGAAGCCTGCGAGAACGCATGCGATGATCGCGCTCTTGAGGAGTGCGTTTGCCTGATCGAGATACTGCTGATTGACAGCCTGATAGCCGGGAGTCGTGTAATACTGCTGCGGCTGCTGATAGTTCTGCTGATAGTTGTTGTTTTCCATGTTTTTTCTCCTTATTCCTGTTACTGTTTCTCAATTCCTAACAGTTCATAATAGCGATTATAGCAGAATTCCATTGCTTTCTTAAGGTCTCCGCCCTTCTCGATCACGGGCTCCATCTTCTTCAAGGCCGCGGCGGCCTCGTCACGCTTGCCGAGATGCATGAGATACTCAGCCTCGATAAAGAATCTGACGAAATACTTGTCCGCTTCGGGAGTGTTGTAGGATGCGAGCTTTGCCGCGTATTCGCCGGCGCGCTCATAGTCCTCTGTCAGCATGCAGTAGTTGTAGTAGAGGGCTTCCGCGCCCATATTCATTGTGGCGATCTTAAATTCCCTGTTAAGGATCGGGGCGGCGCGCTTGATCATGTTGGAAGCGCTCATCTTGTCGCCAAGTCCCCTGTAAGAATCCATGAGGGCGCTGTAGTACATCATCGCGGACAAGCCCTGATCGATAAACTTGTCACTCGTGCCCGTAAAATCAAACTCGTTGAGGTTTTGTATCAGCGAAAGCGCTTTGTTGTAATTGCCGGAGAGGTTATAGTAATCCGCCGCATAGAGCACGAAATCCCTGAGGTAGACCTTGCCTATCTTTTCGCCGTTTAGCTTCGCATTGACGGCCTCCTCGGTGATCTGCAGAAACCTCTGCGAATAGCCGTTATTTACGAGCTCTTTCAAAAACTCCGTGTGAAGCCTGCCCGCCTTGCTGTTCTTTTCGCCGTTCATCATGATCGCGAAAACAACAGCCGTCACGGGTATCGCCGCAACGAGGACGATCACGATCGCGGTGACTATGTTAAACCCGAAGATCTTCTGGAGGAGCGCAGCGGTCATGGCGCCGATCATGGCCACCACGAGATACAAAAGTCCGACCGTTTTGATGAATATAGATTTGCCCATAACCCCTCCGCGTCAGCATGTTAGTCAATGGGCTGATTATATCACGGTTTTTTATCGCTCCGCGCCTACGTTACCCTGCTTCCCCGCTCTCACCTGTTCTCGAAAACAGCAACGTCGCAGCTCATCCTGCCCTCGCATACGTGAAAACGCACGTTTGTGATTCCCATCTCCCTGAAAAACTCCTTGTATGAATTCTCGTCAAAGTACCTTTTAAAGCCGGCGCCCGCTTTGTTGAAAAGGACAGCCGCCTTGCTCGCGCCGAAATGTATGTACGTCGGTATGATGATCAGTCCGCCCGGCTTCACCACCCTTTTGAGCTCGCTTATGGCCTGTCCCGGGTCGTCGAGCAGGTGGATCACGTTTGCCGCGACCGTCTTGTCAAAAGTGTTGTCCGCAAACCTCAGCTTCGTTATGTCACCGCTTTCGACCGTGACGTTCTCAAGATTTCTGCACTTCTTCCTCGTCCTTTTGAGCATCCCGTCCGCAAAGTCAGTAGCCGTGAGCTCTTTTACGCGCGGCGCTATCTTAACGCTGAACATGCCCGTCCCGCAGGCGCATTCGAGGACGCGGTCGCCCTCATTCATCAGCGAAGCGACATAACCGGTGGTCCTTCTGTTTGCCTTCCCGTTGTAAACATTCTCTATAAGGTCGTAGATCCCTGCTATCCTGCTCCAAAACATATCCGGCACTCCTCTTCTTTTTCTCATATGAGCATATGTTCATATGAATATCTGCTCATATGTTAGCAGATGAACCGGGAATGTCAACATCTGTTTTGGGGATCCGGAGCCGCTTTCAAGCGTGGAAAGCCGGCCGTCAGGCCTCGGGATATTACTTCAATCCCTTCCAGATGACCAGGTCGAAATCGCCCTTTTCGGGGACGGTGTAGACCTTGACGAACTTGCCGTTGTCGTAGGAATATAACTCCATCTTTTTGCCGGGCTGATGGATGGCGAAGAACGTCTTTTCGCCGTTGAAATAAACGTTGTACGAAAAGAGCGTCGTGTGGGAATTTCCGTTTCTGGCAACCCAGTTGTTTTCGCGGCGGACATAAGACACCTTGAAGTCGTGGAAATGTTCGGCAATCTCGAGCATCTTCTTCTCCTCGTCGCGCGTGACCTCCGCCTCCCCGGGGCCGGGGCTGCTGACTTCAAACACGTACTTTGCCGTATAGGAATGTATCAGCGTGGTCTTGCCTTCGAACATCGGGCGGTTGTTCTCGCTCCAGCAGACCTGGACGAAGAAATTCCTGCCGGTTTCTTTATCGGTTTCTCCGATGTTGCTGATCTTTTCGCTGACGGCAGACTGGGCAAGGGCTTCCGGTACCTTTACGTGCAGAGGTCCCGCGAAAGCTATGTATTCGTCGTGCACGGTAAACATGTTGTCCAGGCCGTTATATGTGACCCTGGCGATCCTGTCGCTGAAAAGCCAGATGCCCAGATAGGCAGCGCATGACAGCACCGTGCCGACAATAACGATCCCGAGGATCTTAAGCCAGAAACTCTTTGTTTTACTCATTTTCCCCTGCTCCAAATCATCAAGTGTGTTTGATACGCTGATATTACACGATGGACAGCGCTTTTCAAAGAACGAAATCCTAAAAGGTGTTTTCGATTAGTTAACACTAACGCAATATAAGCAAACTATACTTAAGATAGATTATTGCGCACGGAGGAGGAAGTTTTGGATCTTAACCGCATCAGAAGATTCACTTACACCATCAATACGGTCATAATGCTGCTGGTCGTCGGGCTGGCGGGTTTCTTCTATCTGTGCAAAGCCACGGTCCTCCTTTGGTTCAGCATCCCGACGTTCCTCGTCTATGTGTTCGGCTATGTCATCATCGCAAAGGACCGCCTCGACATCTACGTCAGACTCGTTTATTTCTGGATAACGCTTTACATGTGTATATGCACGTACTGCCTGGGCTACAAGATCGGCTTCCACCTCTACTGCATGTCCATGATCCCGATCATCTTCTACACGGAATACATGGCAGACAAGCTCGGCAGGCCCAGGATCAATGCATTTGTCGTGAGCGGCATAATCGGCATCTGCTATCTTATCTCCACCGGATATGCCGGATTCAAAGGCCCCGTCTACCAGGTCGACAACAGCGTTGCCAGCGCGTTCTGGGCCTTCAATTCGGTCATAGTCCTCGCTTTCCTTGTCTTCTATTCGAGGCTGATGCTAAGTCTCGTCGGAGATTATGAGAACAAGCTGAAAGAGACCGCCCAGATCGACAAGCTCACCGGACTTTATAACCGCCACTACATGGCAGGCAAGCTCGAATCTTCCATGAATGAGGGCAAGCCCATGTTCGTCACCATGGTCGACATCGATGATTTCAAGAAGATCAATGACCGGTACGGCCACAACGCAGGCGACTATGTGCTCGTGAACGTCGCGCGCATAATGCGTGAAGTCTGCAAAGAAAGCTCGGTCTCGCGCTGGGGCGGCGAGGAGTTCCTCATACTGACTTACGGCTCTCTTGAAGAAGGCCTTCCCGTCATCGAAAAGTTCCGCCAGAGGGTTGAATCCGAGGATTTCATTTTCGGTGAGCAGCACATCAAAGTCACTGTCACCGCAGGCGCCTTTGCCTATACCGCGGGAATCACGGCAGACAAATGGATCAGCGCGGCCGACGATAATCTCTACAAGGGCAAAAAGAGCGGCAAGAACAAGGTCGTCAGTTAAGGTCCGGCTTTGTTCCGAATTCAGACAACGTTTCGCCGTCTTCGGTCATCCTGATATACTGGATCCCCATGTAATTCTTGTTTGAATCCGACGTGATTATGTTTACGTAAACAATGTACTGTTTTTCGGTTGTGGTGACATTAAATCTGTATGCCGCGGAACGGGTGCTGTTATGGAATTCAATACCGTTGGAGCTGTACTTAACGCTGATCACATTGCCTTCGATGTTCCCGATAAGTTCTTTCGCATCCTTCGCTTCAATGGCATCGCCGGAGTATCCGTTCTCTGCCAATGCCATGGCAAGCATTTCCGGATTCTTGTTATAAAACGCAGCCTCTATGCTTGAAAGGCTGTAAACGGAAGACTTGTCGTTCATGTCAGTCTCTATCCTGCCTGCCGTGATGGTAAGCATTCCCGATACGATCGACATTACCAGTCCGTTAAACAAAAGGATGGCACCGATGACGATCCTTCCTATGCGCTTCTTGCCCTTGATGGTGCTGAGTATTCCGAATATCAGGAGCAAAACGCCTCCGATGAAAGCCAAAATGCTAACAGCAACCAATACAATACCCATAGTCGTAACAGATAATCCCATAGTTATCTCTCCTTAATCCCATGATTCTTCACAGTAAACATAGACACCGGGCTTGTCATCCCAGGAATGGACCTGGAATTTATGCTTATCATAGTATTCCTTGCTGATCAGCTGGATCGAATGAAGTCCCTGCATCTCAGGCTTTTCGGTATACCCCTCGATCCAGACCGCTATAAAGTACCAGCGGTTACCTTCGCTGTCATAAAGATCGGAATTTGTCTGATACTTGTACTTGTATTCCGTTGATCCCCTGTTATGGCTGCCGCTAACGCTGCAGCATGTATTTTTCTTCTCTTTGACCTCAGGAAACAATTTGAAATATCTGTTTATTTCATCCTCCAGATTCTCATTCTGCTCCATCGCATAGTCGGAAAAGAGATCTTTTATGCGTCCCGTTTCCTTTTTGTCCGTCGCATCCATGATCTCCTCGAAAAGCTCGCCCTTGCCGAAATCACTCGGATGGCCATTATAGTGCCTGGTCTTTATCTGTTCGCCGATCGAAAGGTCCGGGTCGTATTTGTTGTACAAGAGCTTTGAACAGCCCGACGTAAAGATCAGTGCAAAACAGAGCACAGCCGATAGTATCTTTCTCATGATCTGTCTCCCTTTTTTTATTCCGCTGATATTTTACCGTATTTATGAAAGCGCGGGGAGAAGTGTGTCCTCAATGAAATCGATCCTGTCAAAAACCGTCGGCTTGAAATACGATGCGACCGCAGCCACCGTGTTCTTCTCAGGATTAACGTATATCACGTTTCCGCTGTTGCCGATCGCCGCGTAGATGTTCTTTTCGGGATGGATTATCCACCACAGGTACCCGTACTGCATGCCGCGGAAATAAGGGCCTTCCACTTCCCTCGGCACGGTCATGTCCTTTATCCAGCTCTCCGGCACCACGCGCTTCCCGCCGTATTCGCCGCGGTTCAGGCACATCAGCCCGATCTTTGCCATGTCTTCTGCGCTCATGCACAGCCCGTAGCCCGGCGTGCCAAGCCCTGCGGGGTCCGCAAACCACACGTGCCCCTTCGGCGTCTTTCCGATCGTGAATGCCTTGTGCTCTTCCGCCGACTTTGCGTAGTAGTTTTCATGCTTTCTCATGCCCAGCGGCGCGAAAAGAAATTCATTCGCAAAATCGACAGTTTTCATCCCGCTCGCCTGATACAGGAGCCCGCTCAATATGTGCAGGCACACAGTCTGATAGTTGAACTCGTCCGTCAGACCTTTCCGGCCGCCTAAAAGATCGAGCGACGTCTTCGTCCAGTCTCCGCTCGCGCAGACTTTCGACCACGGATCGCCCTTGCACTTGTATGGCGCCCTCATCGTCAGAAGATGCCTGATGGTAACGTTCTGCGCGGTCTTTTCGCCGCGCTTGACCTGATAGTCCGGGAAATAATCCAGCACGCGGTCATCGATGCTCTTTATCATGCCTTTATCAACCGCAATGCCGGTCAGGAGCGAAACAACGCTCTTGGTCGCCGACATTATGTGCGTGCAGTCGTCCCTTTTGTAGCCGTTCCATTCGTTGGCATAGACTTCTCTGCCGTCCTTCAGGACCACGATCTGGCATATGTTCGGCTGTGTCTTTGCGATCAGTTCAGTCAGTTCATTTCTGTTCATTGGTCACGTATTCCTCCGTATGATGAATACTTACCGGTAAGCTTGGATCAGTACTGTCAGAACTAACGATAAATGGATTAAAAATTCATTTCAAGCACTAATTACTCTTCCACTTTCGGACAAAACCTGGATTCAGCAACTTCTCAAGATAATCCCGGAATAATCAGATCAGCCCGCTGATGAAATGAACGCCCAAAAGCACCGCAAGGAAAATGATGTTAACAACGGTGAACGCGCCGACGTAGCTGACCGACTTTTCCTTCGGCTTGGGAAGCGCCGCGTGGAACTTATACGTGATGAGGCTTGCCATGCTCGCGATGAGCGTTCCCAGGCCTCCGAGGTTCGTGCCGATTATGAGGGCCTCGCCGTTATCGGTGAAAGCGGACAGAAGCAGAGCCGCGGGGACGTTGCTGATCACCTGAGATGAAGCGATTGCGGTGAGCACGGGCTGCTTTTCGACGATGCCCGAGATCGCTTTATAGACGAATTCGATCCTGCCCATGTTTCCGACAAAAACGAAGAAGAACACAAACGTGATAAGGAGCGTGTAATCAACGCCCTTGAAGGCTTTGCGGTCCATGA
>JAIKZM010000135.1 GCA_024682215.1 Saccharofermentans sp.
CCTCAACGCAGCAGTCGCAGAAGTCCTTTCACAGTTCGCTGATAAGCTCGAGGGAGTTTCTGATTTCGAGAGCGCTCTCCATGACCTCATCAAGTCTGAGATCACCGCTCACAAGAGGATCCTTTTCAACGGCAACGGCTACGATGATTCTTGGGTTGCTGAAGCAGAGAAGAGAGGTCTTTCCAACTACAAGACACTGCCTGATGCGGTCAAGCATTATCTTGATCCGAAGAACGTCGAGCTTCTCACAAAGCACAACGTTTACTCCGAAGTCGAGATGAACTCGCGTCACGAGATCTTCCTTGAAAAGTACTGCAAGCTCCTCAACATCGAGTATCAGACGATGTCAGTCATGGCTAAGCAGGATATCCTTCCGGCAGTCTCCGCTTACTCCGCGGAGCTCGCATCCGACATCGCCGCGATCGAATCAGCAGGCGGCAGTGCAGACTTTGAGAAGGAGACATTTGCTGAGATCTCCGCTGACATGAATGCGGCAAACAAGTCACTCAAGGCATTGAACAAGCTTATCGGCGAGCTCGATGCGATCGATGATTACGAAGTACTTGCAGACAAGATCAAGGACGAAATGATCCCTGCAATGGACGCCCTCCGTGCAAACTGCGACAAGCTCGAGCTTGAGACCGCAGCTGAGTACTGGCCGTTCCCGACCTACGGCGAATTGCTTTTCGGAGTAAGGTGATCTTTTAAAACGCCCGTTCCATACCGCTTTTGGGGGCCGGTTTCCTTCGGGGACCGGCTCTCTTTATGGTGTGGATTTCTGCCGTGCGACCCGGGAGGCGATTCACGAAAAACGACACGATTTAGAGTGTTTTCATGCCGAAAATCGTGAATCCGAGACGGAATTTACGAAAATCATCACGATTATGTGAAATTTCGTGACGGAAATCGTGAATGCGTAACTTACTTCACATTATGGAAATGCTTTATAATCTGTAATGATCACCAAAAGCAAGAAGGAACGGATATGGAAACCATTCAAGATCAGACATTTGATGAAGAAAGAGCACTGTACGGCAGCAGGGATCTGGTTGCCGAAAGATGCCGTTTTGACGGCCCCGCGGACGGCGAGAGCGCTTTCAAGGAATGCCGTGAGATAACCGCAAAGGACTGCTATTTCAATCTGAGATATCCTTTCTGGCACGTTAACGGCCTTAAGATCGAAGGATGCGAGATGACGGAGCTCTGCCGCGCCGCGATCTGGTACTCTGACGGGATCGACATTACCGGCACGAAGATGCACGGCATCAAGGCTTTGCGAGAGTGCGGCAATGTCAGGATCTATGACTGCGATATCATCTCTCCCGAGTTCGGGTGGTCTGTCAGCGGGATCGATATGAAGAATTCTTCGGTAGAGAGCGAATATGCTTTCATGAGGTCTTCAAATCTTTCTTTCGATCGCATGAAACTTAAGGGAAAATATTCATTCCAGTACATACAGAATTCGGTCTTCACGAACTGTGAGTTTGATACCAAGGATGCCTTCTGGCATGCAAAGAACGTCATCGTCAAAGACAGTTATGTAAAGGGCGAATATCTTGCCTGGTACAGCGAGAACGTGCTTTTCGAGAACTGCACGATAACAGGCACGCAGCCTTTGTGCTACTGCAAAGGGTTAAAGCTCATCAACTGCAGGATGGAGGGCTGTGACCTCTCGTTCGAGAAGTCAGTTGTTGAAGCCGATATCAGGTCTTCAGTTGACAGCATCAAGAACCCTAAGAGCGGAAAGATCATCTGCCAGAGCGTTGGCGAGATCATCATGGACGACCCCGAAGCAAAGGGACAGATTGTTACGGCGTAATCCCGATCTGCGTACCTATTCACCCGCCATTGCCTGTTATTTCTGTTATACTATCCTTACCAACAGGCTGTTTTAGCGGGATAACGGGTGGATGGTACTATGGCACGTATCAAGAACAAGCGCAACAAAAAACGGTTAAAGCTCTTCAAGAAGGTCAGGCACAACAGTTCCTGGGGAACGCTTGGCATCCTTCTGTTTGTTAATCTGCTCTTTATTAGTTTTGTTATTATCTTTGCGGGTTTTTTCTGCCAGTACCTGATCGAAACGAAGGTCGATGCGGATTATGCCGGCTTACTCGCTGAGGCGCGCATGTATGAGGCCGCAAATGACGATAACGGATATCTGGAGTATCTGGAAAAAGGCGACCGTGATTTTATCGTAAAAGACAGCTCGGGCAATATCATCTACGAAAAGGGCACTAACACCTGCAGCAAAGAAGGCGGTATCGCCGATTTTTCAAACGGATCGGAATCGAGGAAGATCTATAAAGATACCGAGTTCGGTTTATTCGAAGCCGATCCCAAAACCCGTAAGATCTCATTTGATTTCGCGCGGGCGCTCAAGCTTGCGATTGACAAAAACAACGCAAGGCTTCAAAAGGATAACACCATAAGGCTTCCGCTCTGGATAGGTATCCGCATAAAAGGCGGGAACCAGGAGTTTATCGGCAAGGCGTACTTCACATTTAATACCTTAAAGGAAGTCACGCTTATCGGAGAATTGCTGATGTGCCTTTTAGGCGTAATCCTTATTGCTTTTGTGGTCCTGATCGTTTTCATGATCCGCAGCATCATCAACTTCAACAGAGTCGTCAAGCTGTTCTATGCCGATCCGATCACGGGCGGCCATAACTGGATGTGGTATGTAATGAACGGCGACGAGCTTTTGCAGAGCAGGAAGTATAAAAAGCAGAGCCTGGCGGTGGTAAACATCACTTTCGTCAATTACAGAAACTACTGCCTGTGCCACTCCATTGCCGAAGGAGAGGAGATCCTCGTCAAGTTAAACAGATCTTTGGCTGCCCAGGTAAGAGGCTGGGAGATGTGCGCTCATACCACCATGGAAAGCTTTGCGCTCCTGCTTTATTTCGACAGCGAGGAAAACATCACCAGAAGACTCCAGACCATGATGGACGTGCTTCAGAATACCGATAAGGATCACAACTTCATCTTTGAAGCCGGTGTTGACATAATCAGGCCTGAGGTAAGCAACGGCGTTATAGTCAGGCGCACCGAATGCAGCATCGAAAAGGCTTACAACAACGCATGCACCGCTATCACGGTCCAGGGCGAGACCGATCCCGGCGGAGTATTCATCTTTGACGATAAACTCCTTGAGGAACAGCGCTGGTTCGATATCGTTCAGGAGCATCAGATGAAGGCCATCGTGAACCAGGAATTCGAAGTATATTACCAGCCGAAATACGATCCCAACACGCTGGAGCTCGGAGGCGCAGAAGCGCTTATCAGATGGAACTCCCCCGAGTACGGATTTGTTTCACCCGGAAGGTTTATCCCTATTTTCGAAAAGAACGGTTTTATCACAGAGATCGACCATTTCATGATCAGCCACGTTGCCGCAAACCAGAGAATGTGGCTCGACATGGGCTACAAAGTCGGATGCGTTTCAGTCAACGTTTCGAGAGCTCATTTCGCCGAAAAGGACCTCGCCCTGCAGATCAGGGATATGGTCGATGCCGCCGGATGCCCGCATAACCTTCTCGAGATCGAGCTCACCGAGAGTGCATTCTTCGATGATCAGAATGCCATGATCGAAACCATCAAAGCCCTTAAGTCATTCGGTTTCAAGGTTTCCATGGACGATTTCGGCGCAGGCTATTCATCACTCAATTCACTCAAGGACATGCCGCTCGACGTCCTCAAGCTCGATGCCGGATTCTTCAGAGGCGATAAAGCAGGCGACCGCGGTCAGATCGTCGTTTCAGAGACCATCAAGCTTGCCAAGAACCTTAACATGAAAACAGTTGCTGAAGGCGTAGACGAGAAAGAGCAGGTTGAATTCCTTGCAAGCCAGGGCTGCGACCTGATCCAGGGTTATTATTTCGCAAAGCCGATGCCCAAGGCCGATTATGCCGCGAGGCTTACCAGGGCTGCGGCGCCGGTTGCGCCTGCTGCGCCTGCACCTGCAGCGCCCGTTCAGCAGCCCGAACAGCAAGTTCTGCCCCCGCAGCCCGTGCAACCATCCGCACCCGCACAGCCGCCCGAGACACCCGGGCTGCCGCAGCAGTAAAAACGTCTCCGACGGATAAAAACAAGAAAAATCCTGTTTTTATCCGTATTTTTTTGGCTTTTTTTGTCCGGCAAACGGAAAATGACGGATAAAATCCGAAAAAACCCGTTTTTATCCGTGTGTTTGAGCTCCGCGAGTAATAATAATCGAAAAAACGACGGATAAATTAAGCAAAATATCGATTTTTATCCGTCGGCGCCTGTTCGGAGGTGCAGTGGTAAGCTTTTTTTAGACACGGGTCAGTTATTTCTTAGACAGGATCTCCTATAATCAGAACAGATGTAAACATTCACTAGACAAGCATTAAATCTTGCAAGACAGGAGATTTACTATGAAATACACAAAAGAACAACGCTTGGACATAGGTTTTCAGATTTATTCAGGTGAAATAACCTATGGACAGGCTATGGAGAAATACGATATCGGCAAGTCTTCTTTAAAAGAATATGTCAGGCTATATCGTGAAGTTAATGGACTTCCCGGAATGAAAAAAGATAGCCAAAATGTTCAGCTTGTAGCCATAAAATGCACCGAGCCTAATACTCTTGAAGAATACGAAGCAATGTCAAAGGAAGAGCTGATAAGCGAACTGGTTAAAGCTCGAATAGCAGAAGCACGATTAAAAAAAGGCTACGAAGTGAAGGGAGATGGTACGGT
>JAIKZM010000155.1 GCA_024682215.1 Saccharofermentans sp.
CCTGTAAAATTTCGTTCATGCAGGATCGATGCAGTGAAAGTCTGCAGCCGACGGTAAAGTCCGGAAGAGAGGAAGTGTTTTTATGTCAGTTTCATCACCCGCAACTGTCGGCATAGCCGATGCTAAGTCACGCCGTAAGGCAATGATCCGCCGTATCACGGTTACCGCGATCCTCACAGCCATGGCGTTCATACTCATGTATCTCGAAGTGCCGCTCCCGTTCATGCCCCCGTTCCTGAAATTCGATTTCTCCGAGATCCCGGTCCTCGTCGGAGCATTCGCGTTAGGTCCCGTCTGGGGTATCGTGATCGAGCTCTTCAAGAACCTGATCCACCTCCCGTTCACCGCAACGGCAGGAATCGGCGAACTTTCAAACTTCATCACCGGTTCCATTTTCGTAGGCTTCTCGGGACTTGTTTATCTTAAACTCCATACGCGCAAGGGCGCTGCCGTCGCAATGGCGATCGGTACTCTCACTCTTGCGGTCATCGCAGTCCCGATCAACGCGTTCATCACCCTGCCGCTATACGGTTCCGTAATGAATTTCTCCACAGAAGCCATCGTAGGCATGAGCGCCAAAATCAATCCGCTCATCAAGGACAAGATGACCCTGCTCTTTTTCGCCTTCGTTCCCTTCAATCTTTTCAAGGGTATCGTCGTATCAGTCTTCACGTTCTTCATCTATAAGCCGGTATCCAAGCTCATCCACAGGACCCGCGAGATCACCCGCGGTGTCAAGGACGGGGCAGAGGCCGAAGCAAAGCAGGCCTGACCTTCGGTCGTCAGTCAGCTTAAAAGACAAATATCCTAAAAAGTGCTCTAAACGGTCTGTTTAGAGCACTTTTTTGATCACTTTTGCCGGAATTGCTGTATTTTTTGTCCAAAACCGCCCGAAAAAGGTGCTTTTTGGGACACTTTCATTTTGACGGCCGGTCAGAGCTTCCTCGTCGCGTTATAGGTGATGAGCTCGATCGCTTTCTGCGACTGGGGCCATTCCGGATGCGCTATCGGGAAAACATGATGCATGTGCATGTCGCCCTCGTTCTTCGCATCGAAAAACAGAGCTTTTTCCAGAATCCCGTTTGCCTTCATGTTTTCTTCCCTGAGGAAATCTTCCTCGCCGGTAATGAGCGCGATCTTCAGTTCACTGTCAGTAGCAGCGATGTTCGTGATGTCATAAACATAATCCGGAAGCCTTTGTTTGTTTTTGGAACTGCCGGTCGGGTTCTCCTCGAAAAAGATCCCCGGAAAACCCTTGGGATGATATCTGAAACCGCCGCAAACGGGACTTGCCGAACAAACCCGTCCCTTAAGCTTTTCGAAGATCCAGAGATCGTGGGCAATGTGACTGTTCCTTGCCGCAAGCGCAGAAATGAGCGCCAGGTATCCGCCTGCCGAGTCACCCGTAAGGTGGAATCTTTCTATGCCGTATTTCGCCGTAAGGAAATTCATGCAGCTGAAGATCTGTCCCAATATCTTCGAAAGGCCGGCCTGCGGCATCAAGGTGTAATCCATGTTGGCAACGGGGATCCCTGAATACTTTGCAAGATGCATTCCGAAACACTTGTCCAGGACTTTGGAACCGTAGGTGAAAGCGCCTCCGTGAATGAGGAGGAAGCACTCCTTTGAATCCTCAATATTGAAGGGACGGTAATAATCGAGCACAAGGTTGAGCGGGTCTCCAGCCCAGTTCACGTCTTCATCGATCTTTACGTCAGCGGGATAGACTTCCGAAGCGAGGCGGGGCGCATCGGATTCGGTACAGTTTCTGATCCAGATCTTATTTTCCTGTTCTGCTCTTTTCCAAAAAAAGCTCTTCATCGCGTCACCCCCTTACGTTCCGGGCAGTCGGTTTTCGTTACATTTAATTATAGAAAAATTCTTTTACGAATTACACCCCCACAACAGGCTGCCGCTGTTGCTATAATAGGAGCGAAAAAACTCACGGAGGACAATTGAATGTCATACGATAAAGCAGCAGAAGAGCGTCTTTCCGAACTCGTATCTTCGTTCATCTGCCACGCGGCGGGACACCTGCCGGACGACGTCCGCAAAAGGCTTTCCGAGATGGCTGAAACCGAGAATGAGGGCTTCGCTCCCGAGATATACAACGTAATGAAAAAGAACATGGAGATGGCCGACAAGCTCGGCAGGCCTTCATGCCAGGATACAGGCATTCCGCAGTTTTTCGCGAGAGTCGGAACTAAGTTCCCTCACTTGGATGAGATCGAACCCGCCCTGATCGATGCGGTCAAAAAGGCAACGGTAAGAGCGCCTTTAAGACACAACGCCGTCGAGGTCTTCGACGAGGTCAACACAGGCAACAACATCGGTCACAAAGTACCGTGGATCGACTGGGAACTGGTCTCTGACAGTGATCAGCTCGAGCTGTATTTTTACATGGCGGGCGGCGGATGTTCGCTCCCCGGAATGGCAAAGGTCTTAATGCCGATCGAAGGCTACGACGGTATCGCAAAAGCGGTCTTTGACCAGATGACGACATACGGCGTAAACGCCTGCCCTCCCTGCCTCGTAGGCATCGGCATCGCAGGTTCTGCAGAAGTTGCGGCAAAGCTTTCCAAGAAGGCTCTGCTCCGTCCGGTCGGCTCACATAACGAAAATCCCAAGGCTGCCCAGATGGAAAAGGATTTCGAGGAAGGCCTCAATTCCATTGGCTTAGGCCCCGGCGGATTCGGCGGAAAGCTCTCGGTCATGGGCGTAAACATCGAGCAGGCATCAAGGCATCCCGCTACTCTTGCGATGGGCCTTTCGACTGCATGCTGGGCTCACAGGAGGGCCGGCATCAGGATCAATCCCGACTTCACTTATGATTTCTTCACGCACAAAGGAGTCACATTATGAGCACATTCTATTTCACAACTCCCGTGTCTGACGAAGACATCAGGAAGGTACATATCGGAGACGTAATCTATCTTACGGGCGACATTACGACAGGCCGCGACGACGTCCACATCAGGGTAGTCGTAGGCGGCAAGGAATCACCCGTGGATCTCAAGGGCAAGGCTATCTTCCATGCAGGCCCGATCATGAAAAAGATCTCGGCAGAGGGTGAGCCTGACAAGTACAAGGTAATCAGCGTAGGCCCCACGACATCGATGAGAATGGAAAAGGCGCAGGCGGAATTCCTTAAGGCTACCGGCGCAAAGATAATCATCGGCAAGGGCGGAATGGGTCCCAAGACCACACAGGGCTGCATCGACAACTGCGCGATCCACACCATCTTCCCGGGCGGCTGCGCCGTAGTCGCCGCCGAGGAATGCGTTGACGTTGAAGGCGTTGAGTGGCTCGACCTGGGCATGCCCGAGGCAATGTGGAAGCTCAAGGCAGAGAAGTTCGGCCCTTTGATCGTATCCATCGATTCATACGGAAACAACCTCATCGAGAACAACAAAAAGACTTTCCAGGAGAAGAAGGAAGCTGCGCTCGAGAACCTCAAGGGCAAGCTCGATTTCATGCACTGATGTCTGATTATCCTCTTCTCATAGAACTTAAGACAAAAGGCGTAAAACTCCTGATCTTCGATCTGGACGGTACGCTCCTTGATTCCATGAACGTATGGAACAAGGTCGATATAGATTTTCTCGGGCGTTACGGATATGAGGTGACGCCCGATTACACTGACTTCGTAAAACGCGCATCGATCGATGACGCAGCTCTTTACACGCAGCAGAGATACAAGATCCCGCTGCCGCCCTCTGAGATAATCGGAGAATGGGACAAGATGGTCAGCGGGTTTTATAAGAATGAGGTTAAGCTCAAGCCCAATGTTCTTCCTTATCTTCAGGAAGCGAAACAGCTCGGCTTCAGGCTTGGCGTCGCGACTGCGCTCACAAGGAACAACGCGGTTTCCGGACTTGTCAGCAACAACATCCTCGGGATGTTCGATGCCGTTATCACGCTTGAAGACGTCGGCAAGAAGATAGATAAATCGTCTCCTGACATCTTCAATAAAGTGCTCAATTACATTAACGCGATGGGCAGTTCCATTACCCCTTCGCAGTCGCTCGTATATGACGATGTTGCGGCTGCGGCAGGCGGTGCCAGGAACGGAGGCTTTCTCACCTGCGCGGTCTATGATGAGATCGGCTGCGGAGATCCCTTAAAGTGGGAGAGCTTCGCAGCCGAGTGTGATTATTCAGTAAGAGAATTCTAAGCAGTCTTATTCCTTTTCTGCCGGTTTCTCCTCTTTCTTTTCTTCAGTCTTCTTCTCTTCAGCCTTGGGCTGTGCCTGAACGGGTGCCTGAACAGGAGCCTGGGCATTGAGCTGAGCCTGATACTGTGCCTGCTTTGCTGCCAGAGCTGCTGCTCTCTTCTTTCTGCCCTTCTTGACTGATGTGACAATGATAATGACTGCAATGACGGTGATCACGATCATGGGAACCAGTACTGGTGATACTGCTACGAGTACGAGGAAGAGGTTCTTGAAGAATTCGCCGATGTTGTGAAGAGACTGCTTGAATGTTTTAGCGACCCTCTCACCATATGTATCAACGTGAGGTGCTTCCTGAGGCTTGATCTCCATGACTTCCCTGATGCTGAGGGTAAGCGTTGCGTAAGTGACCTGATTCTCAAGAACGCGGAGTGTGGATTCTGCACTTTCGATCTGATATCTGACTTCCGTGATCCTCTTCTGAAGAACGATGATGGTATCAAGGTCCTTTGCCTGGCTTAAGAGTTCCATGAGCTGTTTCTGTTCAACTCTGAGAGAATCGAGTCTTGCCTTTGTATCAACATAATTGAGAGTTACGTCAGTCGTGCTCTCGTTGGAGCTGATTACGGTACAGCTTGAGCCGACGGTGCTGATGAGAGCATCGAGCTTATCCGCGGGAATCCTGATCTTGAAAGAAGCTCTTCGAAGGCTTCCTGAC
The DNA here is from genome assembly GCA_024682215.1 of Saccharofermentans sp. GTDB lineage: Bacteria > Bacillota > Clostridia > Saccharofermentanales > Saccharofermentanaceae > Saccharofermentans. The sequence continues at coordinate 4,890 of JAIKZM010000155.1, forward strand.
TTACCGGTTCCGCTGACTCCGGAATTCTCAACATAACCGCCGAGTTCCCTGATCTTGTCTTCGACAGCCTGACGGACTGTATCGAATTCCTTTGTTTCAGCTGAGATGTTGACATTCCTTATCAGGAGTCTTCCCTTTTCAGGATCGATGTTGGTCTGAGACTGATCCTGATTTGTGCCTGCGTTGCCTGCATCTGCGGGAGCAGCCGCGTTTGTCTCAGCGGTAACGGTCTTTTTGCCGGATGCTGAAGCTGTACGGGATCCCGCAGAGAAGAAGTTATTATTATTTGCACCTGCTATTACTTCTTCATCAGCTTCAGCCTGATCAGCATAATTGTTCATGTATTCGCTGACAGACTTTTTTACCGGCTGTGGGGCCGATGCGCATCCTGTGAAGATCGACAGTGTTGTAAACGCTGCAACTATGATCAAAGCTATCTTTTTCGATTTCATATATAATTCCTCCGTTTTGATTGGCTTTCACACTAAATACAGAACAGAAACGTGAAATGTTGCACCGGTCTCAAAAAAAAAATTCAGATGTGGTATATTTCAAAAATGGAATTTTGTGATGTGACAGAAGATCTCTGGTCTTATCTGGCAAAAGAAGGCCGCCCTCTCGTGATCTACGGGACCGGTGACGGCGCGGACAAGATCATTGACGAGCTCGAAAAGCGTTCTCTGGGAAACCTTATCTCAGGCATTTTCGCGAGCCCCGGCTTCGTAAGGGAAGGCCGCGTCTTCAGAGGTTTCAATGTTGAATCTTTTGAAGATGTCCGTTCGCGCCTTGAAGATTTCATCGTTCTCGTCGCATTCGGCTCTCCCCTGCCAGATGTTCTCTCATATGTATATTCAATAGAAAAAGAGTACGAACTGTACGCGCCCGACGTTCCGGTCTGCGGCGGCGAAGTATTTGACATGGAGTTTGCAAGAGCAAATGAAGCGCGCCTTGAAAATGTTTATTCAAGGCTCGCTGACGATGCTTCACGCAAGTGTTTCAGAGCCCTTGCAGACTATAAGCTTTCGGGCCGTCTTGAGTATCTCAGATCATGTGAGGTCACGCCCGATGAGGCTGACGGGCTCCTCGGGCCGTTCGGAAAAGGCTGTTCCTTTATCGACCTGGGCGCATACAGAGGCGATACTCTTCTGCGCTTTACAAAGATGTTTCCCGTGTTCTCTTCTGCAACCGCAGTAGAACCCGAGCGCCATTCATTCAAAAAACTCACCGGATGCGCGGAAAGTCTTTCGATCCCCGTCACCTGCGTGAATGCGCTTATCTCCGATTCCTGCGGAACTGCCATGATGACAGGTTCGAGAGGAAGGGGCACAAGGGCATCAAAAACTGACACAGGACACGAGATCGCCAAGGTCACCGTCGATTCTTTTGAAGACAGTAAGACCACAGGCTTCATAAAGTTCGACGTCGAAGGCAGTGAGCTTTTGGCATTGGAAGGCGCCAAGAATACCATCTCAGACAGAAAGCCGCAGATGAAGATCGCGTGCTATCACAAGAGCGCGGATCTTTTCGAGATACCGGAAAAGGTCTTCTCAATAAGGGAAGATTACAGGATCTATATGCGCCATACCCCTTGCATTCCGGGCTGGGATGTTGATTACTATTTCCTATGAAGATACTTATCGTAAGTGATTCGCACCGCATGAGCGCCAACTTAAAGATCGCCATATCGCGCGAAAAACCTGACATGCTCATCCATCTGGGCGACATCGAAGACGATCCGTCCAAGGTCTCATTATGGGCCGGTTCTCCAAAGACACCGTGCATCTTTATCAGAGGCAACTGCGACAAATATAACATGACCCCGGGCGACTTAAGGGACAAAGCGGTCTTTCCTTTGAACGGCCATAAGTTCTACTGCTGCCACGGGCATAACGAATACGTTAACTATGACCTCACCGGACTTTGCATAGAAGCTGCGACCAACGAATGCAACATCGCGCTTTTCGGGCATACCCACATCCCGTATGACAGCTGGGGCGATGCGGTAAAAGATACCTCCCGCAGCTATAAAGAGCTCGATCCTTACGCGTCCTCCGGCATCAGGATATTAAACCCCGGCAGCATATCACTGCCCAGAGGCGGCTCTCCCAAGACATATATGGTGATGGAAATGAAAGATGACGGAAATTACTCCGTCATCCTTAAAAAGCTGTAAATCAGTTTTTATGTCACCCGCGCTTTTCGAAATATGACGCGTCGTGGTTGCACCACGGGCAGACGAAATCAGCGGGAAGCTCTTCGCCTTCATAGATATATCCGCAGACCGTGCAGATCCATCCCTTTTTCTCGGCAGATCCTGAAGAAGGCTGCTGATTTACCTTGATGTTCTTCTGATAGAAAGCATAGGTGACTGAAGGATCCTGCGAAAGCACTTCACCGTCAGTAACGTCAGCCAGGAACAGCGTGTGCGTGCCGAGATCGGTCGATGAGACGACCTTTGCAGACAGGAAAGCGTTGGTCTCATGAGTGATGTAGATGACGCCGTTATCAGCGCGTCTGTAAATGATGTCCCATGTCTTGTCTCTTTCCCTGCCGCTCTGGAAACCCCAGTTCTGATATGTCTGAAACTGCGACTTCTCAGTGAGCATCGAGACGTTGAACACGCCTGTCTTCATGATCATGTCATGGGTATAGTTGTTCTTGTTTACGCAGACCGTGATGCGGTTGGGTTCGGTAGTGACCTGACATACGGTATTGACGATGCATCCGTTATCCTTTTCGCCGTCACGGGCAGTAAGGATAAAAAGTCCGTAGGTGAGGTTATACATAGCTTTATTGTTCATGTCAGGCCTCCTCAGATTTGTTGTTACATCAATTATAGAGTGTGGTGCCTTTGATAAACAAGATTATGAAAGCGCGGTTTTGAGTTTTTCGAGATTTTCCGTCATGGTCTTAATATAATCGAGTTCAGGTCCGCATGACTGCATGGAGTCGAGGACCTCGACCTTAACACTGCTCTTTCCCGCCGTCTCGAGTACGGTCTTTGCGAGCTTTCCGTCAGAACTGTCAATTATGAGAACAGCTTTGGGATCGAGAGATTTCACCTTGTCCGCAAGGAATTTAACCGTTTCAAAAGAAGCCTCAGTCTCAGCGGAACACCCGACGAAAGCCGCACTGTATTTGAGCTTGTAGTCCTCTGCGAGATACCTGAAAGGATACCTGTCGCAAACGATCATCGTGTCCAGTCTTGCGCCTTTCACCATATCTTCATACTGCCTGTCGAGTTCTGTGAGCTTTGCGAGGTAAGCATCAAGATTTGCCCTGTACTTTGCGGCATCCTTGGATGATACCTTTTCAAGCGCTTCCTCTATGGCTTTGCACGCTCTTCCCGCGAGCCTTAAGGACATCCAGACGTGCTCGTCGTACTCGGGGCCTTCTTCGTGATCGTGCTCCTCATGTCCGTCCTCTTCACCCTGCATGCCTTCAACGACTTCTTCCTCAACGATTGCATCCTTGAGGATATCCATCAGGCAAACTACCTGCTGGTTCTTATTTGAAATCTCTTTGAGCGCGTCCCTGATCCAGCCGTCGGATTCCCCTCCGACATAAACGAGAACGTCTGCATTCTTGATGGAGATTATATCCTTTGCGGAAGGCTGAAACGAATGAAGATCCGTGCCGTTTCCGATGATGAGGGAAAGGTCCGTGCCGTCTGTTCCTTCAGTTATCTTTCCGGTCCAGTCGAAAAGAGGGGCGGTCGCGCAGACCACCTTGATGCCCTTTGACGATGGCTGCTGCGTTTTCGAGCATCCGGCAGCAGAAATTGCCAGGATCAAACCCATAACGGCAGCAAATATCTTTTTGAACATAGCCCCTTCTCCGTTTGAAATTGAAAATCGTTTTCAATTTTATAGGAATAATGCCGTTTGTCAACTGTGAATGTTACCCCGCCGCGTGTTATACTTAATGGGTAATTAAGGGAATATACGATCCGACGGACAGCCAATGAATAAATCATTTGCTTACATAAATCTTGTTATTGTCATGATCGCCGCAGTCCTGCTGGGGCTTATCTTCATGTTCAGCATTCCCGACGGCAATGTCATCGTTCCAAACCGTTCCATAACCGGCAGCTGGCTTTACAACGGCGGTGCAAGCGGCAATGTCAGACAGGATGAGGCAGCCGATCCTGAAAACCCCGTTTTCGATCCGGCTAATTCGATATCCATGTACAGGACCATCGACTGGACTACATTCAACGGAGCAGACCTCTGCTTCACCACGAACAATCTCACTTTCAAGATCTATCTGGACGAAGAGCTCATCTACGATTTCCATCCGAAGCTTCTCAGGATCTACGGAAAATACTACGGAGAATACATCCATGTCGTCAACATTCCCGAATTTGAAGGGATCCGCACGCTGACGATCGAATATGAATCGCTCTTAAAGGGTGAATGGACATCATTCCGCGGCATCCATGCGGAAAGCGGCGCCTCATACATCAAAGGGATCCTTCACAGGAATTTCTGGAAGTTCATATTGAGCTTCTCGGCGCTCTTCCTCGGTCTGATGCTCGTCGGTCTGGGCCTGTTCCAGAACAAGCGGCCGCAGAAGATGATCGAGACCATAGCCCTCGGCACGATGACGATAATACTCGCGCTGTATACGCATTCGGGGACGCACATAATGTTCCTGGTAACCGGAAATCCGGCGATGATAAGGGTCATGGAACATTTCTGCCTCGTGCTCATTCCCGCTCCCGCGATGATCTATGTCGCTGCAGTGACCGAGAACCTGAATTCCCATCTCGTAAAGATCATCCTGTGGCTCGTTTCGGGGAACTTCCTCGTCTGCCTTTTCGTCCTGATCTTCGGCTTAACGGATTTTCACAACCTTCTCATCCTCTCGCACACGATAATTGGGATCGGCGTCGGTTTCATAATCTTCATGTATGTGAGGGAACTTAAACTCGACAAGGTCCGCGACAACCGCTACCAATATATGCTGTTCGGCTTCGGAATACTCTTCCTGACCGGCGTTATCGACATGATCCGCTACTATTTGCCCGGCTGGTCCGATGACACGGCTGCCGCAACGAGGATCGGTCTCACGATATTCTTCATAATCCTGCTCGTTTATGAAACGACCTCGATCATCGAGACCAACCGCAAGAGCATGGAATCAGATATTCAGGCAAGGCTCGCAAGGGTCGACGGCCTCACGGGGCTTTCAAACCGTCTCGCTTTCAACGAATGCGAAGAGGTCCTCCAGAACGGCGAATCCGGCAAGTGCATAATCGTCCAGTTTGACGTAAATGACCTCAAGAAAGTCAACGACAAATACGGTCACCTTGAGGGTGACAGGCGCATCCTTACTGCCGCTGATGCCATCAAGACGACATTCGCCACCTTCCCCGGCACCTGGTGCTTCAGGACCGGCGGCGATGAATTCATGGCCATCATGACAGGCCCTGATGTCGAAAATAATTACGATGAAGCTTTAAAGCTTTTCGAAAACTATATCGAAGAATATAACAGAAACGAAAAGCCGAACATCCCTCTCCTTATCCCCTGCGGCATGGCTGTCTATGAAAGCGGCAGCGGCGCGAGCCTCGTTGTGGCAGAGCGCCTTGCAGATGACCGCATGTATGAGCGCAAGACCGAGCTCAAGGAAAGCCGGAGCCTGTAATCTTTCCCGGAATATAACAATGTTAAAAAGTGATATCTGTTGTCTGTCAGATGTCACTCGCTCCTTAATGCCGTAACAGGATCCTGCTTGGATGCCGTTTTGGACGGTATGATGCCTCCGATGAGCGTCAGGATTATGCTGAGCAGTATCAGTGCGGCAGCCGCCAGAGGAGGCAGCGCGGCATTTACGGCTTCAGTGTCTCCGATTGTGTGGATCAGATAGTTTCCCGGGATCAGGAGGATCAGCGAAATGCCTACTCCGAGGATGCCCGCGAGGAAGCCGGTTATGACGGTCTCCGCGTTGAATACCTGTGCAACGTTCATCTTCGAAGCGCCCATGGCACGCAGGATGCCTATCTCCTTGCGGCGCTCGAGTACGCTGATGTATGTGATGACGCCGATCATGATGGACGATACAACGAGCGAGATGGCGACGAACGCAATGAGCACGTAGGAGATCGTGTTGACGATCTTGGTAACTGATTTCATCAGCGCGCCGACTATATCGGTATAGGAGATCGCCTTGTCTTCGTCGTCCTCATTCTTCTGATTCTCAACGGACTTGTTATAGTCTTCGATTATCTTGACGATCTGGTCCTTGCTCTCGAAATCCTTCGGGTAGATCGTTATCGAGCTGAGATCATCGGCCGCACGGTAACCGAAAGACGTAAGATTCGCTTCGGCTGATGTCGTGTTTCCTCCCATCATCTCGGCCATGAACGACTCGAGCTGGGACTCGTCCATATTCATCTTAAATGCGGCAGCCATAGCATCTTTATCAAAAAGGAAAGCGTCTCCGAGATTGGAGAACGTGGTCTTCATTGCGGAAGTGATGTTCTTTCCGATCTGGGCGCCGATCTTCTTGAAGACGCCCTCCATGGCCTTGCCCATCTGTTTTCCCATGGACTGGGAATATGAGTTGGCGTTCTTGGCCACCTGCTTCATTATCGCGTCAGTGTTTACTGCCTTTTTCGCGCCGTTGGTAATGAGCTTGGAGCCTTCCTTGCTCTGAGCGTATGCGGCAAAAGACTTCGCGAGCAGCTTCGGGTCGGGAGCGTCGTGCGTATCGGCATATTTCTGGTAGCCGTTCATAAGAGCTTTTACGAAAGCCGACATCTGCTTGTCGGATATCTTTACGTTTCCGATTATCTCGTCCGTCACTGAGTTGAACTGCTTCTGCGCGAGTTTCCTGCCTTCATCGGAACTCAGATACTGAGCCATGTACTGGGTTATGTTGCCCGTCGAAAGATCCCATCCGTGCTTGCCGGCATATTCGACAAAGCCGTCCATGATCGCTGTTTCAGCCTTCTTGACTGCCTTCTGCGACACGTCTCCGATGCTGTCCTTGATGATCTTCATTATCTGCTCACGGATCAAGGCCTTGCCCTCTGCGGAGTTCATGTAATTCCTGAACGCCTCAGGCATATTGGCATAATTCGTTTTGGGGTTCTTTGCGGCATACTTGAGATAGCCGTTCATTACGTCGTTCAGCAGTTTGCCGAGCTCGTCCTGGTTAACCTCGAGCTTAATGTTTTTGAGCAATCCCGACATGTCTTTCGAAGACATCTTGGGCATCACGTTTGCAAGTTCCTTGCCAAGATCCAGGTTGCCGAGGTCGCCCAGTTTCTTCTTGTCGATCTTGAGCTTGTCCTGATCGAACTTGAAGGCGTCCTTCATCTTATCCTCATCGACAGTGAACATGTCGCCCATGTCAAAGTCCTTGTTCTCCTCGTCAAACCTGACGCCGGTAAGGACATTTACATCACGGTTCTTAAGCTGCGCCTTTACGATGCCGGCATCCTCTGATACAGCCCTGAGCTCTTCAACGAGATTCTTTCCATAATAGATGCCTGAACTCAGCATCTGGATGTCCTCGCCTTCCTTGGGCTGGATTATGCCTACGATCTTGAGGTCGCGCGCTTCGTTAAGGACGGGCTTCATGAAGACCTTGTCTTTTCTCATGTCAGAATAGATGTCGTGGGTGCTGTCGTATTTGTAGAACTGATAAGCCGGAACGACCTTGAAGATCTTGCCCATGAAAGCTTCGTACTTCCAGGTGTAGCGCTCCTGATCGGAAGAGACCTTCTTGCCGTTCGAAAAATCGGTGATCATGCGGTCGAGTTCTTTCCTGTCCCTGAGACCGAAAACATAGATGATGTAATCGCTGACGGTACCGCTCTGATTAAGGACGAGAACGGCCTCGTTCGAATTCTCCGGCCACCTTCCGCACTTGACGTCATACTGGTTTATGTATAGCTCGTCTTTCTCCGGAAGCTCGAAAAACACATTCATCGAATAAGCGGACGTGAACATGCTCGAGGACGCCATTCCCATCGATGCGAAGTCCTCGTTCGGGTTGACCTGCCTGAAGTCCCCGGTCTTGCTGTCGTAGTCGAAGATCTGCGGCTGCAGGGAATACTTGTACTCAATGCCGTTCGTAAGATCGTAGATCTCGGGCGCCTTTGTATCGAAATGGTTCTTGAGCGAAATGAGGTCATTGGTCTTGACCGTCGAAAGGATCTGGCTGACGCTCGGGACCTCCGTGACCGTTCCGGGTTCACCCGGTTTCCAGGTGTCAGTGCTGACCATCATGAGCTGCATCAGCGAGATCGCCGACTTCTCTATCTGTATCGGGTACTGCGACAGGGTCTTCTTCTCCGTGTCGTCGATATACTTGTTGACGCCGTTTGAAAGCGACATGATCAGCGCGATGCCGATGATGCCGATCGAGCCAGCGAAAGCTACGAGGATCGTCCTGGTCTTCTTTGTGAGAAGGTTGTTGAAGCTTAACGCGAGGGCGGTGAAAAAGTTCATCGAAGCCTTGCCGAGGCGCCTGTGAACGGGAGCCCGGAGGACCGATTCCTCGACTTTGTAAGGATCGGTGTCGCCGGTGATCTTTCCGTCTTTGACCCTTACGATCCTGGTCGCATATTGTTCCGCAAGCTCGGGATTGTGGGTGACCATGACGACGAGCCTGTCCTTGGCAACCTCCTTAAGAAGGTCCATGACCTGTACGCTGGTATCGGAATCGAGCGCGCCCGTCGGCTCGTCAGCAAGAAGGATGTCCGGATCGTTTACGAGTGCCCTGGCAATGGCTACACGCTGCATCTGTCCGCCCGACATCTGGTTGGGTTTCTTGTGAGCCTGCTCCCTGAGCCCGACCTTATCGAGCGCAGCCAGAGCCTTTTCGCGCCTGTCCTTGCCGCTGATGCCCGAGATGGTGAGAGCGAGCTCCACGTTTGCGAGCACGGTCTGATGCGGGATCAGGTTATAGCTTTGAAAAACGAAACCGATCGTATGGTTGCGGTAGGCATCCCAGTCCCTGTCCCTGTATTTCCTGGTGGAAACGCCGTTGATGATGACATCGCCGGAATCGTAGCGGTCTAAGCCTCCGATGATGTTCAGGAGCGTGGTCTTGCCGGAACCCGAAGGTCCCAGTATCGCCACGAATTCATTGTCGCGCAGATTTAACGAAACGCCGTCAAGCGCCTTCTGTACAAGATTTCCCGTCTTGTATTCCTTATGGATATCCTTGATCTGTAGCATCTTCTTATTCCTTAAATATATATAGATCTATCCCGTGAGAGATTGTATCACGGCAAACAGAGCATATGTTTAGAGAAGATGTTAATTTTTCGCAGAATCTGTGTTAATCGTTCCTCAGAAACCGAGCTTGTTATAGGTCCAGGGATATCTCGAGAAGAACTCGTCGCTGAACTTCTCCTTCTCATAAGGACGGAACTGGATCTTGCTTATGGCCTTGAGGAAAGGGCTTACCCTTGACTCGATTGCTTTGCAGTGCATGTTGAACTTGTCCTTGGGACAGTCGATTATGCATACATAAGACCTGTCAGCCGGATCTTCCCTTGCGATGATGACGACGATGCAGAGTTTTGCGATGTCAGCCTGGGAGCCTGCATACTTCTTTATGGCATCCTCGATGATGGTATATTCACCGCCCTGTGCGGGATTGATCACGTTGTACTCTCTGAGTCTCTGTGCCGGACGGCTCTGCTCCTGATCAGCTTCGCCTTCACCGGGAACGTACTTTTCGGCGATTTTGTTCTGTCCGAAAAGCGCATGGAACTGAACTGTCTTGACTGACGTGTCGAGCACTTCCTTGGGGAGCGCGAAAACAACGGGACCCATGGGATCGATGACGCAGCCGCCGTGGTTGTCATCCCTTGCGATTCCGCAGAGCTGTGAATAATCGAGCTGGAGTGCGCTGTTGAAGCCGCCGACCTTGGCGAGCATGTCCTTATGCTTCTCAAAAGCCTTGACCGAAGTGAATGCGGGGAGCATGGGCTTGCCGTTGGAATTCTCGCTGCGCATGCCTGCGAAAGATACCTTTCTCTGGCTGCTGCTGCCTTCGGCGATCTTTGCGGGAACTGAGAATTCGGAAGTCATGGCGGCATTCATGATCTGACCGAAATACTCCTGGTCACCTTGGAATCTAGAGAATTCGCAGAGCATTGCAGGAAGTCGGATGCCCTCTGAACGGCCCGCTTCCTCAGGAAGGTTCGTAAGGATCGAGAATGTCATGATCCTGGATTCGTTCTGTTCATCCGGGGAATCGGGATCCTTGAAATCGCCCTTTGAGAGCTCGAGTTCAACGATCTGGTCGCAGGCTTCCTCGATGATCTCACGGTCGTCATTGCGGATGACGTTTACCGTGACTTTGTTCATGGAATCAAGACCTGAAAGCACCTGGATCTCCTGGCCCTTTTTGATCTTTCCGCGGAGGATTCCCTTGACGATCTCGTCTTCGGGATCTGCCATGTCTGAATATACATGTGTCTCAACGAGCATGAAGAAACGGTCTTCACCTGCTCTTGCGGGATACATGCCGATAACTTCTTTTGCTGCCGTGCCGGCTTTTTCGATGTCTGCCTTAAGCTCGCTCTTAAACTTCTCCTGTTCAGCCTCGCGCTCTGCGATCCTGGCCTGACGGGCTTCCTCTTCCTCCTTGCGTGCTTCAAGGATTATATCCATCTCCTTGGACTGCTGCTCTGCTTCGGGCTTTCTGTCCTCGGGGTTGTTTGCGTCCTGCTTTTTCTTTCCGAAAAGTGCCATTAAAAAGGTCCCCTTTGATTTTTTTACAGAAAGGATTATAGCATGACGGCACTAATAATAAAAATAAAAGATGCGGTATTTACGCGGGTTTGATGAACGTCTCCCAGACCGGCCTGTATCCGGCATAGGAACCGTAGAAAGCAAACACGCTGCAAATGAACAGTATTATGACGCCGGTAACGATGATCCTGACCGGCATCTTCTTACGGCTGTCCTGAAAAGCCATGCCCAAAAACACGCCTGCGGCCGGAAGGACGGGAGCGACATATCTGAAGCTCTCGGTGCATGCGACCGGATAATCAAAGCAGAACTTAACATAGCTTATAAGCAACACGGCGCAGAGGATCAGGAGCGATACGAATCCCGCCGTCATTTTCTTCTGCTTTATCAGTCTGAACGTTACGCAGGCCGCACAGATAATGCAGATGAGCATAGCCGCTGCCGCGAGAACGAGCATGACGCGTCCGGTGTTGATGAGATATCCGGATTCAAAATTCCTCTCATCGAAAAGCGAAGTCTTGAGCAATGACAGGAAAATGTTGTAATCGGCCGCCGGCTTCGAGGAATCCATCGTCATGAACGGCATCTTGAGCGATCCTAAAGAAGGCGCGAAGATGCGCTGCCATACCGGGAACATCCAAAGGTCCTGATGCGCGGAGGAATCGATCGTGAAGACATATGTGAAAGGCGTTCCGTGCAAAAGGAAATTCTTCAGCGGGAACCATAATCCCAAAGGGAATACCAGCAGCGCAAAGAGCACGAACTGCTTTATCAGTTCACCGGCTTTAACGCCGCTCTTTCCGTCTTTTTCCTTAAGTGCTTTGACAAACCTGCAGAGAAACAGGAAGCCCGCGGGAAATGCCACGAGTCCTGCTGAAAGCTTGGCCATCATGGCACATCCTATCGCAAGCGCCGTGAAGAGTATCGTCGTAAGTTCGGGTTTCTCATACCACTTCAGTGCGAGACAGACCGACGCTGCAAAGAGCACCATCATGAGAGCGTCGTTGTTGATCTGGATCGAAAGGAACAGGAGTTGAGGATGGAAGCTTATGAACGACAGCGCGATGACGAGCGGCGCTCCGTCTATCCTGAAATGCTTCATTATCCTGTGGCATATGAGAACGAAGCCGCTGGCGTAAAGGAACGGAAGGGTCTTGAGAACATTGATCTCATTTATCCTTCCGGGGAAGATCACCGAATTGATCTTCAGGAACACTGCGCTGAGCGCGTGACTGAGCGGCGGATGATAGAGCTGGCCCAGGTCCCTGACGTCGCCGCCCGGGAGTGACCAGTACCGGTAAATGTACATGATGTAATCGTCATGGAAACCCTGAAAGCCTTCCCCGAATCCGGAAACGTCATGCTGGAAAAAGTTCAAAGGCGTGAAGATCACCAGCACCGCGCGCAGGACGAATCCCGCAGCGAGCACGGCAAACACGGCATCTTCAGTCCTGAAGCTTTTCGCGCAGACAAGCAGGATGCAGGTCAAAGCAACGCAGCCGGCACCGCCAAAGAGAAGAAAGCGAAGCATTATCCCGAAGCATTCTATTGTCATGCGGTTAACGGAATCAAAAGCGGCATTGAGCGCAAAATAGGATATGAATCCGCACGGCACACCTGCGGCAAGTCCGAAAAGGCCGGTCTTTATGTCTTTGATCCTGCTGACCGCATAGAAGACGCAGTACGAAACGAACAGGCCGAACATGACAGATAACTTTACTGCATTCAGATGAGCAGCGGTCATTCCGCAAAGGCAATATATGATCAGGATAGCCGCCGCAACCGGAAGGAACGACGCTCCTATGGTGGTTATGTCTGTCTTTTTCGTGGCCATAGATGAATGATAGACTTGCCGGGACCTGTTTTCAATACGCCCCAAGTGACCTGATAATCTGTTATAATTTTCTTGATTTTCAGCTTATTTCGGGGGAGAGATACGATGAAAAAGAAAGCCTTTATTGCAGGGGCAGCTGCTGCCTTCATTCTCTTGTTGATAATAATCCTGTGCGTTAACGCCGCCAACGATCCCAGAAGCATGGTCGAGGGCGCTCTTGCCAACACCGCAAGGGATATTACGGGGATCGAATCCGTCAGTTACATGAAGAACCTGTTAAACGGCGGCTCCGTTACCGTTAACGGCAATCTCGCGCCTCTTTCTGACAAGGACGCAGATGCCGAATTGAAGATCTACACCGACTTTTCGCGCATGAGATTCGCAGCTTCAGGAAAGATCAAGGAAGGACGCGATACCGTTGCAAGCTTCAAGAGCGCGTTCAACGGAAACGATTTCAGTTTTGAATCACCCCTGATCGGCAAGAAGCCTTACGGCGTTTCGGTCAGGAACATCCAGAAGAACCTTCCCGGATCTGTCTTCAATCCCGAAAGACCTGACGAAAAGGTTGAGATCGACAAGAACCTCTACGAATATCTCCTGAAGCTGAACAAGACCGTTTCCGGCGACAAGGAGCTTTCAAAGCAGTACACAAAGCTTTTCAGGACTTACGAAAGGCTCCTGGTCACATCCCTCATGGATAATGCGCGCATCTCCTCTTCTTCCGACCGCATCACTGCAGGCGGACAGCAGATAAACTGCAGCGTCGTCACGCTCGATTTTGACAGGAAATCATTGGCTGAAGCCGCTTCACAGTTCGTTACCGCCGCAAAGCACGACAGGGATCTTGAGGCATTCCTTCTGAAGTGCTTCTCCAACACCGATTACGGCATCAAGGATGCCGATGACATGGTCGATGATTTCTATGACAGGCTCGATTCTTTCAAGCGCTCCGTAAAGGAATACGACGGCGACATGACGGTCTGGTTCTACATCACAAAGTCAGGCAAGCGCATCGCAAGGATCGATGTTGACACCGACGGAAGGAACAGCCGCGGAAACAGGATCGCTTACGAGATCAGCCTTGAACTCGGAAAGAACGTAAAGACCTCCGAGGAGATCTCCTTCGCTTTCAAGTCATCCGAAGGCGACAGCATTGAAATCTCCTATTCCGTAAGACAGAACGACAAAACAGCTTATAAGGCATCGCTCGGATTTAACACAGATCTTTCGCACAGCAGCGGGAAGAAGACCGCCTGCAGCCTTTCCTTCAAATGGGACAAGAAGGGCGGCGGATACACTATGACATGCGATTCGAACGGCGACATCATAAACCTCGAGGGCAAGCTGCTCCGCAAGGGCGGGACCTACGTGCTTTCACTCCAGAACATAGAAGCAACGGGTAAGTTCACCAAGGTATCCGGCAAGTTCACCTCACCTGTTGAAGACTACAGGCTGACCGTTACATTTGACAGCGTTGACAGGGCGTTCAACCCTTCGGGATATACCGAGATAACGAAGCTGAGCTACGGCGATTACACAGCATTCAAAAACGACACGAAAAAGGCTTACGAAGACGTCAGAGACACCTGGTTCAAGAAATAAGCATTAAATAAATAAGTAAAACCTCTGTAAAACATCACTTTGCAATTGCATGGTGATGTTTTATAATTTATTCGCCTAAAGAGTTACTATTTTTAGGCGCATTTCTATTTCAAGAGGGGTAATCAAATGAAGAAAGTTTTGGTGTGCAAGGAAACCCTGCCTGCCGAGACGCGTGTGGCCCTCATTCCGGATGACATCAAGAAACTTACCGGGATGGGATTTGAGTTCACGGTCGTAAGCGGTGCGGGATCTAAGAGCGGATTTGACGACGCGGCATACGAGGCTGTCGGAGCAAAGATCGTAAAGAGCGAAGCGGAAGCTCTTGATGATGCCGAGATCGTTGTCAGGATCCTTAAGCCGGAGACGGCAAAAGGCCTTAAAGCCGGTGCCCTCCATGTAAGCTTCCTCGACCCCTTCAACGAGAAAGCCCTTCTCCATGAATTTGCAGAAAACAATATCCAGGCAGTTTCCCTCGAGATGATCCCGAGAACGACTCTCGCCCAGAAGATGGACGTTCAGTCTTCACAGACATCACTTGCAGGTTATGTTGCAGTCCTCAATGCGGCTGCGAAAATGCCTAAGATCCTCCCCATGATGGTCACCCCTGCCGGTACCATCAATCCCGCGAGAGTCTTCGTCATCGGCGTAGGCGTTGCAGGCCTCCAGGCTATCGCTACCGCCAAGCGTCTCGGCGCAAGGGTCGACGCTTTCGATACACGTCCGGTAGTCGAAGAGCAGGTTAAATCCCTCGGTGCAAACTTCGTTAAGATCGACTTGGGCGAAATGGGCCAGACAGCCCAGGGCTACGCAAAAGAGCTCACACCAGAGCAGATCGCAAAGCAGCAGGAAGCTCAGGCCAAGGTCTGCGAAAAGTCCAACATCGTCATCACGACAGCCAAGGTCTTCGGCCGCAAGGCTCCCGTCCTCATCAAGAAGGACGTCCTCGACCGCATGCAGCCCGGCACGATCGTTGTTGACATGGCTGTTTCAACCGGCGGTAACGTCGAGGGCAGCGATCCCACCAGGGAAGTCATTACCGACAACGGCGTAATCATCCTTCCGGGTGACGAGCTCCAGCGCCAGGTACCTTGGGACGCATCCAAGATGCTATCCGGAAACATCTCCGCATTCCTCACTCACTTCTACAACAAGGAAAGCAAGGAATTCGAGGTCAACCTCGGTGACGAGATCATGAAGGGATGCCTCCTCACAAAAGACGGCGCCATCATCCACGAAAGATTCAAGGAGGGTTAATCATGGATTCCAAGACCATAATGCTGCTGATATTCGTTTTCATCATATCGGCATACCTCGGAGTCGAACTCATCTCTAAAGTTCCTTCACAGCTCCATACCCCGCTCATGAGCGGAACGAACGCCATTTCAGGCATCACCATCGTAGGTGCCATCGCTGCATGCGCCATCTGCGTTGACAACCATATCCTCGGAATGATCTTAGGCGGCATCGCGATCTTTTTCGCAACGATCAACGTTATCGGCGGTTATTTCGTAACCGACAGAATGCTCGCGATGTTCAAGAAAAAGGAGGGTAAGAAGAAGTAATGGATTTCCTCTCTATCAAGGATAATTTTATCTGCATCATCCTCTACATGATCTCCGCCGTGCTCTTCATCATGGGCATCAAGAAGCTCGGAAAAGCTGACACGGCAAGAAAGGGTAACCTTTATTCATCTGTCGGTATGGCAGTCGCAGTCATCTCCGTTCTCATTTCGCAGGACGTAATCGACGGCGGTATCGTCGGCTACGGCATCATCGCAGCTGCAGTCATCGCAGGTACGATCGTAGGTTTCATTTGGGCAAAGAAGGTCGAGATGACCGGCATGCCCCAGCTCGTTGCCCTCTTCAACGGCTTCGGCGGCCTTTCCTCAATGCTCGTTGCCATCTCCCAGTACTGCGCTCTCCGCGGCGGTTCCGACAGGATCAGCACCGACGCGTTCACATCGATCACACTTGGTCTCACGGTCGTCATCGGTGCCGTTGCGTTCACCGGTTCACTCATCGCCTGGGGCAAGCTTGCAGGCCTTAAGATGTTCAAGAAGAATATCAGCATTCCCGGCAAGAACATGATCAACGCCATCATCCTCGTTATCGCAGTACTCGGCATCGTTCTTTATACGATCTCACCTGACGGCGGCTTAGGACTTGCTGGCATCCTCATCACAACGATCGCTTCACTCGTCCTCGGTGTTACACTCGTTATCACCATCGGCGGCGGCGACATGCCTGTCATCATCTCCTTCCTTAACGCTCTCTCAGGTCTCGCTGCAGCATTCGCAGGCTTCCCTATCGGCAATACGGTCCTTATCGTTTCCGGATGCCTTGTCGGTGCTTCAGGCGTCATCCTCACACTCATCATGTGCAAGGCAATGAACAAGACTTTTGCTGCACTCCTTTTCAAGACAACAAAGAAGAAGTCCGCAGCTGTTGCAGGCGAGCACAAGGAACCCAAGTCCATGTCCGTCGAGGATGCTTATCTCATCCTTGAGGCTGCAAAGAACGTTGTCATCATCCCCGGTTACGGTATGGCTGTTGCCCAGGCTCAGCACGCCGTCAAGGAGCTCACTGACGTTCTCATGGAAAACGGATGCGAAGTCAATTTCGCGATCCACCCTGTTGCAGGTCGTATGCCCGGTCATATGAACGTTCTCCTCGCTGAAGCTAACGTTCCCTACGAGCAGCTTAAGACCTCCGACGAAATGAACCCTCAGATGAGCAATGTCGACGTTGCCATCGTCATCGGCGCAAACGACGTCGTTAACCCTGCGGCTATCAACGATGAGTCTTCTCCTCTCTACGGAATGCCTATCGTAAACGCTTACGAGGCACGCACGGTATTCGTCCTCAAGAGAGGTCAGGGTACAGGCTTCTCCGGCATCGAGAACCCGCTGTTCACAATGGATAACACCGTAATGATCTACGGCGACGCAAAGCAGACCGTATCCCAGCTCGTTGTCGAGTACGAGAACGAATGATAAGCCCAAAACAGCCAAAACAAAAACTTCCGCCCGGACGGACGGAAGTTTTTTATTGACTGTTTTTGATATCAGTTGAATCCGTAAAACTTCTGGAAAAGCTTGTAAGCTTCCTGCGCCACAAGTCTTCCCGTCTTGCCCGGGAGCGTCATGACAGTTCCCATGACACCGAGCTTGAACTTGGCGTAAAGCCTCTTGCTGCGCTTGTAGATGTAATCGAGAAGATCCTTTCTCTTGGCGAGAGCCTCGGGGCTGCCGTCAAGGATAAGAAGGACGAGCGATACGGTGGTAATGATCTCAAGGTAGTTATACATGTACGCAAAACGGCGCTTGTTCTCACACATCGTATCCCTGTTCTCGAGATAGTAGTCGAGCATCAGGTAATTGACCTTGAGCTGCTGGTCGACACGCTTGATCATGACCGCTTCGTTGACCGACTGGTCCTCACGGCCGATGAAATAATAATAAAGATTGCGGTTCAGATAATAGATGCGCTCAACTTTAAGGAGCGGCTCGTAAACATAGATGTTGTCTACGTAGAAGGTGTGCTCGGGAAGCCTAAGGCCGCAGTCTCTGAGAAGCTGGGTCCTGAAGATTATCGAATGCATCAGCAGATAATCACCCTTGCCGAAATTGCACAGTTCCCATGAGCATACAAACTTCTCGGGAATCTTGCCCTCATAGCTCATGATCTTTTTCTTGCAGTCAGGAGTACCTAATTTATCGTAAACGTAATTGGTTACGAGCATATCGAGAGGCTGCTCTTCTTTGTTGTAAAACCTTAAGGCATCCATTACTTCAGCGAGGACTGCAGGGTCAAGCCTGTCGTCGCTGTCCAGCACTTTGAAATACAGTCCCTTCGCATTATCGATTCCTGCGTTTACGGCAGAACCGTGTCCGCCGTTCTGCTTATGGATGACACGGATCATGTCGGGATATTTTTCAGCGTATTTATCTGCAATAAGAGCAGTGTCGTCAGTTGATCCGTCATCAACGATAATGATGTCTATATCATCGCCGGCTTCAAGAAGCGATTCGACTGCGTTGCCCATATAATCCTGAGAATTGTAACAGGGTATAGCGACACTCAATATTTTCATTGTTAATTAAGACCCGTTCCACCAATTTGAAATATCGTTGATATTATAGCCTAATAACAAAAAAATAAAAACATAGAAAGTAAAGGCATATTAGCGGTAATTAACCAGTTTG
>JAIKZM010000171.1 GCA_024682215.1 Saccharofermentans sp.
ATGATTACCGAGGAGTTTCAAAAACACGTCC
Organism: Saccharofermentans sp.; assembly: GCA_024682215.1. GTDB lineage: Bacteria > Bacillota > Clostridia > Saccharofermentanales > Saccharofermentanaceae > Saccharofermentans. The sequence goes on from JAIKZM010000171.1 coordinate 32, forward strand.
TGAACTATGTCTTCAGCATCGTGTTTGGAACCCGAATAATAAACGGCGAACCTGTAAAGATCATCAGAATAAGCATCAAATAATCTGACTACATCTTCGTTTTTCAAAATTCTCTGCCTCCGGTGTTATTTGAGATCTCACCTATAAGACGATTCAGATCAGACTTTTCTTACAGGAGTATATCGTTATTTTTTAATCGATAATAATTCCGCTTATACATCAAAACATGTGCGAAAAATGATATTATTCTTTCAAGGGGGTAATAGCCATGGAAGATCTTGATAAACTTCGCAGCGAAATTGATTCCATTGACCGTGATATCCTTGATGCCTTCGAGAGAAGAACGGCGGTATCGCGTAAGATCGGTAACCTGAAACGCTCTGAAGGAATGGCCGTTGTAGACGGCGCCCGCGAAGAAGCATTATTCGCAAAACTCAAAAAGACTGCAGGTTTTGAGAGCAGACCGTATGTTGAAGATCTTTACCGTGAGATACTGAAGCTTTCCAAGGCGCATCAGAACAAACCCGCTTACGGCGTGCTGGGCCGTACGCTGGGGCACACGTATTCCCCTGAGATCCATAATCTTCTGGATCCTTCATATACTTATTCCGTTATCGAAAGAGAACCCACAGAGCTCGATGAGCTTTTCGGGGGCAAAGTCTTCAAAGGTTTTAACGTAACGATCCCTTACAAGAAGGAAGCTGCCGCGCGCTGCGACGTGCTTGATGAAGCGGCTCAGGAGACGGGAAGCGTAAATACCGTTGTTTTCGGAAACGACGGAAAGACCTACGGTTATAACACCGATTACTACGGCTTTATCTACATGGTAAACCGCAAGGGAATAGAGATCGCAGGCAAGGACGTTCTCGTTCTCGGAACGGGCGGAGCCGCTGCTGCGGTCAACTATGCGCTCAAGACTTTGGGCGCTGCAAATATCCTGTGCTGCGGACGCACTTCAGAGATCAATTATGAAAATGTCTATGACATGGCATGTAATGTCCAGGTCATCGTAAACACGACACCTGTAGGCATGTACCCCAACGTCAATGAGAGACTCATAGATCTTGACGGATTCCCGAGGCTTGAAGCATGCTGCGACCTCATCTACAATCCTTCGCGCACGAGATTCCTCCAGGATGCCGAGGACTTGGGACTTAAGATCTGCGGCGGACTTTCGATGCTAGTGGCACAGGCATATAAGGCTTCAATGCTCTTCAAGGGCGATACCGCATCTGCCGAAAAACTTGGATATGAGAAGAACGATACCATCGAGCAGATAATCAGGACGCTGAAGCTCAAGATGAGGAACATCACCCTCATCGGAATGCCGGGATGCGGCAAGACCACGATGGCCAAGCGCATTTCCGCCATCACGGGAAGACAGCTCGTCGACCTGGATTACGCATACAGGGATAAATTCGGAATGACGTCAGCTGAGGCTATCTCAGGTCTCGGTGAAGACGCTTTCAGAGACAACGAGTGCGAAGTAGCCAGCGAGATTCTCCCGGAGAGCGGACTCGTCATCTCGTGCGGAGGCGGCATCGTTACGCGTCCCGAGAATAAGTTCTTTGTAAGATGCAATTCCTATGTCATCTATCTTGAAAGGCCTCTGGAGACGCTTTCGGATCACAACCGTCCGGTATCGATACAGCACGGCGTCGAAAAGCTCTTCAGCCAGCGTAAGGAAAAGTATGAGACCTGGTGCGATTACAGGCTCAAGCTGGATACCTATCCTGACAAGCAGTCCTATATAGACAACGGACCGCTCGAGGCGATGAAACTTTTAGAAAAGATAGAGAATGACGCATGAAGATACTTGTATTAAACGGTCCCAATCTCAACATGCTTGGGATAAGGGAACCCGGCATCTACGGCAGTTCTACCTATGACGATCTTGTTTCCATGATCGTAAAATACTGCAGCGAAAAGGGAATAGACGTTGAATGCAGCCAGAGCAATCACGAGGGCGACCTGGTCGACATGATCCATCAGGCTTATTTCGATAAGGTTGACGGTATCGTGATCAATCCGGGCGCGTATACCCACACCTCGGTCGCGCTCCTTGACGCACTCAAGGCTGTGTCGATCCCCGCAGTCGAGGTACATATTTCGCACGTTTCCGAGAGAGAACCGTTCAGACAGATCTCCTACGTGTCCTACTATTGCTTCAAAACGATAATGGGTAAAGGCTTTGACGGCTATATTGAGGCGATAGATCTTCTTGAGGAGAAGATAAAGAATTAAGGCAATTCACAAAGCTTTGCCACGGCCTTCCGGAGAATTCCATATTGATTTGTGTTAGAATTCTCAAAGAATTCTTTATTATTTATATTGGAGGCTCGATATGGCATCTAATTTCTGCCGTAACTGCGGTTTTAGACTTACACCCGGAAAATCATTCTGCGGTAATTGCGGTACCATGGTAAGCACGGCTGTGCCGGCACAGGCACCTGTTCAATCCGCACCCGCACCGGCAGTTCCTGCAGCTCCCGCTGCAGAGCCTGCACCCGTACAGCCGGAAGTATCCGCTCCTGCTGCAGAGCCCGTTGTGCCTGAAAAACCCCAGCCAATGCAGACAGTCGTTACTTATCATCCGGAAGAGACTGTAACAAAGGAACTTCCCGCTGAGGCTGTGCGCCAGCTTGCCGAAGTACAGGAAACTCCTGCAGAAGCGGCATTACAGGTAAATGAGGCAGCCGCCGTACCGGTTGTCCCCGTAGTTCCTGCTTCACCCGTACCTGCAACGGTACCGGTAGCGGTACCTGCACCCGCGCCGGCTCCTGTAGCACCTGCCGCACCGGCTGTTCCCCAAAAGAAGAAACATACGGGCCTTATCGTCGGTCTTATCTGCGGCGCTGTTGCTCTGGTCCTGATAGCAGGCATCCTTATCGTGCTGTTTTCAGGGGTCATCAGCAAAGCAAATGACGCAAGAACGGGAAGGACAGTGCTTGACCGCATAGAAGTTATGGATGAGGTTTCTTCAGGCAAGAACTATACGGTCTACGACAAGGATTTCGAGAAAAAGATCGAAGAGATCAGATGGTGGGATTACGATGGTGCCATGAAGAGCCAGGGCGTTTATTACCATGATGCAAATAAGATCGCTTTCTCAATCAAGGTTAACGATAAGACAGATGAGAGGCTCTATTATGCTTTCTTCTACAGCAAGGACGATGATTTCACCGCAGAAGATCTGGATAAGGCCGAGGCGAGTGACATGATCACGCCTTCTTATTACAAGGACGGCAGCGCTTACTACAACATTGAGTGCGGAAAGTCCTTAAAGCCCGGTCACTACTGCGTTATCGTCAGCAAGGATAGAACTTTCAACAAGCCTTATGCCGTTGCGTATGCAAGAATTCTGGACGAAATGTCCAAGGCTGAATGACAGAACAGACAGAATAATTAAAGCCTGCCAGATCCGGATCCGGGGTTTGGCAGGCTTTTTGTTTTGGGTTGTTAGAAAGATCAGGGATGTTCAACGCCGATCTCTTTGCAGAGATTGTCTATCTGTCTTTCGATATCGCTCCTGTTGTCGCTGGCCATCATGATGATCACGGTCTTGCCCTTGAAATAGAGAGCATCGTGATAGGCGGTGTAGGTCTTTCCGTCGCTTTCGTTCAGCCTTCCGTTGATGAGAACATATCCGGAAGTATCGCTTGAGTTTTCTGAATAAGCGCCGAAAAAGCCTTTCGTGGACCATACATCATTGTATTTTTTATAGAAATGGTCGAAAAGCAGTTTCGCGGTCTTTTCTTCGGAACAGCGGACGTACGCAAAGTAATTTTCGTTGTCGGCGGTAGCTTCGAGGCAGTATTCGTATATGTATTCGGTCTCGTCATCGGGGAAGTTGAAGGCGTGTTCCCTGTGAATGGTATGTTCTTCTTTGGGGATTCCGACTGTCTCCAGTGCCTTGATGAAGGTTTCCTCACCGCAGTCGGTGAATGACGACATGTCGACCGTGGGCTCGCTGCGCTTGAAGCCGCATCCGGTAAAAGCCGCAAATGATAAGATGCATATTGTGAGCATCGCGAAAAGCTTACGCATCAAAACAACCTCTCAAAATTTATTTCCTGCGCATTATAGTAGAAATAAAAACGATAATCAAATCGGGCAGGGCTTTTTGTTGTCAACGCAAAATGACTGTGATATACTTCAAAGGCTGTTTTAGTTCTGCCCCTATAGCTCAGTAGGTAGAGCGCATCCATGGTAAGGATGAGGTCGCCAGTTCAAATCTGGCTGGGGGCTCCATAAAACCCGTTCGGTCTGACCGGACGGGTTTTTTATTTCATCTGTATGAGCATCATGACACCGGTAGCGGCAAGTGTTGCAACGCAGGCTCCTACCGCGACCGTGAGAAGCGATTTTTCGAAGAAACTGAGGACCAGCGCGACAGCAAGGCCGGCGCAGGCTGTCGGTAGAGAGCCTGTTGCATAAAGGATGGCCGGGAAGGTCATTGCCGAAAGGACCGTGTAGGGTATCAGGTCAAAGAACGCTTTGATGCGCTTGCTGGTGATCTTTTTCCTGAAAAGAGTGAAGGGCAGGGCACGGACAAGATAAGTCGTGAATGCCATGACGAACAGGTATGTAAGGAAGACCGTTATGTTCATGCGGCAACTTCCTTTTCGCCCTCATCATCGTGAGGGAAGCAGAAGACTCCGACGAGAGCTGCGATCACCGCTGCGATTATTACCGCAAATCCTGATGAGATGTGCGATTTGAGCCACGGAACATAGAAAAGCAGACACGAGATGGTGCACGCTATAAGGGAACATGCCATTACCATGCGGCTGTGCTTTGCCTTAGGTATTACTATCGAAATGAACATTCCGTATATGCCGACGGCGAGCGCATTGGTAAGAAATTCTGGAAAGATCCCGCCCAGTATCGCACCGAGCAGTGTGCCTGTTACCCAGCCGGTCACCGGAAGCACAGTAAGTCCGAAAAAATACTTTGAGCCGACTTCGTGATCCTTGCTGACTGCTACACCGAAGATCTCATCGGTCAGTCCGTATGCAAGAAGCGCGCGCTTAACGGTATTCATGGACCGGTCGGTCTTTTGGGACAGCGAGATCGCCATGAGGGAATAGCGCAGGTTGATGACTATCTGGGATATCATCATCTCGATCAGGCCGCCCGAAGCAGACATTATGCCCACACCGGCGACCTGTCCGGCAGAAGTTATATTGGTAAGCGAGACCAGCACTGCCTGCCACCAGGAAAGCCCTGAGGACACAGCGAGGATCCCGAATGAGAATGAGACTGAAAGGTAGCCTAAGCCTATCGCCAGACCGTCTTTTAAGCCCTCGTGAAAAGTCCCGCCGTTTTTTGCGGCGGGAACTGAAGTGTCCTGGATTTTGACGTCAGACTCAGGTGCCATACTTAGCCATTATCTCGTCAAAGCTGAAATACATGTCGAGCTGCTTCTGCTTTGCTGCGGCATCCTCAGTGTTGAGAGCGACAACCTTATAGATGCTCGAAGTGTTGTAATCGAGCTTGTAGACCATATTCTTTGCAATATAGTATTTCTCTACGGGATCGTATCTTCCGTCATTGTAGATCGTTGTCCTTGCCATGAACAAAGCGTCCTTCAGGTCGAAATATTCGTCCATGACGGTCTTGTCTTCATATTTCTTTTCCTGCTGGAGGACCCTGTATTTGTCATCGGGAGAAATGGTGAACCTGCTGTGGCAAGAGGTTCCGCCGAAAGTCTTGTCATCCGTTTCCGTTATCTTGCACTCAGACATATGCGCATGCATGTAATCGTTAAGCGCGGCGTCATATTTGGAAAGGGTAGTGGCAAGTTCGTTATATGCGAGTTCACCGGGAGTGGTCTGTCTGGCGATCGTTGTTGTCATGTTGGGATCGGAATAGATCTTTTTTCCGCAGCCTGAAAACAGCGTTAGTGATGAGGCAAAGGCCAGGATTACTGCCGCTGTCTTTACTGATAAGCTAATTTTCATAGATCACGCCCCCGTAATTTTGAATTAAACCGCTCAATTATATCATGAAAAGAGTAAGCAAGTTGACAAAGCCAAATAAAGATTATAAAATCATTAAGCATTTTTGTTGGCATCATTCAACAAAGTTTATGGAGAAGTCGCCTAGCCTGGTCGAGGGCGCACGACTGGAAATCGTGTAAACCCCAAAAGGGTTTCGAGGGTTCGAATCCCTCCTTCTCCGCCAGAACAGACCTCCCGCTGCCAATGCTCCGGGAGGTTCTTTTTTGCTCATTCAGGTATATAGAACTTCCAGATCTTGCAGCTGCTTTCCTCGCCGACAAGTTTCATCTGTGCGTTGGGATAATAGTGCTTGCGTATGTAAGCAAGTTTTTCATTGTAATACAGGTTGTCTATCACGTAGATATTGTCTTTTACAAGACTGCGGTAAGGGTTTACGGGATCGATCCCGTTATGCTCGTACACATAGGATTCTCCGGGATACTGCATCATCAGCGTGCCGCCGAGAGTGTAGAAGTTATCCGCGAAATATCCCTTTTCCATGCGCAGCCACGGCTTGTAGTCGTAGTTGATCAGGCCGAACGTAAGAGGATCAAACAGGTAAAAATCACCGGTGCTGTTTTCCATCCTGCTTAAGATCTTCTCGTGGTAACGGCGTGCGGATACGGTAACGCGGTACTTGGGGAAGACATATCCGTCACAGCCGAAGACTTTGTATATATGATCAAAGTACTTCACATCATCGAGAGTCTTATATGAATTGTCCGGTATGTAAGTTCCGGCCTGATAGATCATCAGTGTAATGATGCCTGCTATGACCGCAAATGAATAGATCTCCCTGCTTATACTGATCTTCCTGGGTTCTTTTCCTATTGAAACCGCTATTGAAGCGAAAGCGGCAAAGAACACGCCGTACTCAACTCGGTATACCGTGCGGTACAGATATGAAAAGAGCAGCAGTATGGCAGCGCAGCCCAATATCGAGCTGATAATGACGAACAGGCTCTTTTTGCTGCTTATGGCATATAGGAGCGAAATGAGCACGAGGCCGAGAGTTGCTGCATAGAACCAGTATGTTTTGCCGATAAACGAGTTGACCGTTCTCGAAATATCGGCAGAGCTTGGCGAATTATAATCCTTGAATATGCCGGAAAGACCGGAGAGCTTTTCGGGAGTGAAAACGTCCAGATCGGTAAAGTTCCAAGTATCAAGCATCACATAATCGGTCTTGTCTATTCCAAGCTTTTCAAGGGCGGGACCGTATTTCTCATATTCAGGGTGCTTGACGTCTGAAACGGGGACCCTGTAACTGTTCAGCTCAATAAATTGTGTATATGCAGGATCCGCTTTCCATATGACGTTGTTGACCAGCTGAAGGCCGAAAGCGGTGCAGATCAGGACTATGCATAGAACAAATCTTTTTGCTGTGTCCTTGAAAGTTCCTTTCCGTATTAAAGATACAAACATGATAAAAAGGAACAGGATTATGCTGTAAATGCATTCCAATCTGATCATGCTTCCGAAAAGGAAGACAAGGCCGCCCGCTGCGGCTGCCGTTTTCCTGTGCTTGAGACCGGGATCCGTTATTCCTTCGAGGAAAAGAAGACCTCCTGCAGTCATTACCGCGGCTGCCGTTTTGGTGAACTGTACAAGTATGAACAGGTCATTGGAAAAGCAGGCGACAAGTATAAATGAGGCCAGCAGTCCGATGCCCGCTTTGTTGTGTCTCAGGATCAGCCATACGGTTATTATCATCGACAGCAGGCCGGCCGCTTCGAGCATCACAAAGTAAAAACTGACAGCGGGTATCAGGGTATATAAGCCTTTCAGCATGTAGCCGAGAAGGATGTTTGAGAACAACAGATGAGGGTCATATTGTCCTGTCAAAGCGCCGGACAATACGGCATCCATCCAGAAATCATCATTCGTCTCGTACTTCGGATCGCAAAAGATGATTGCAGCAAGGAAGACTAAAGAAGAGAGAATGACTGCAGTTATCAACGGATGAGCCGAAATCTTATCTGCTAACTTGTTGCTCCCCGGCTTTTCCTGCTTACCCAAAGCAAACACTCCTGCGGTCAATGCGTTTCTGAGATCTTATATAAGTGAGCAGGCTTCTTCGACTGTCTGCGCCCTGTCATTCTTGAGAATGTCGAGCAACGCGGCAACCTGTGCACTTGTGCGGTATTCCTCGGGAACAAGCTCTTCGTAAAGTGCCATCTTATGAACGTTGCTTGTATGCAGATCGATCATCTTCTGGTTCAGGAGACCTTTTTTATATCTTTCCGAAAGCTCGGCATTGATCCTGTCAGCGCTGCTGTTATAGGTATTCTGTTTGCTCCTGGCGATCTTGACACCGATGATGATGATGGCTACGGCAACTATGATGGCTACCAGATAACCGATCATGATATCGCCCATCATGTTCATTTCCAAAGCGCTCTTGCTGGCGCCCGGTTTATAAGGATTGTATGAATTGAGGTTCGTATACATTGAAAGGAGGGTCGCAAGTATATAAACGACAAAGTATCCGAGACCCGCTCCGATAATAAACGGCCAGAAGTATCTGATAAATGACTTCTTTTTCGCAGGCTGGGGTTCAGTAGCCGGGAAATTGTTCTGGGGCTTGATCATTGTTTCGAGTTCTTCACATTCTGAAAGAAGAGTGTGATACTCGGTCAGTTTTTGGATGAGTTCTTTTTTGTTCCTGACTTCGTCTTCCTGTCCGACAACGGTTCCGCACTTAAGGCAGACATGATCTCCTTCTTCCATTGGGCTGCCGCATTTTCTGCAAAACAACATGTTTTGTTCCTCCTGATAATCTATCTTTTATTCCTTATCCTTTTCGAAAAAACCTGTGCACATTGACACAGGCTTTTCGATAAAACAATCATACAGTAATAAATTTAAATTTACAAATCCGGTTACTCCCAGCAAACTTTGTTCCTTCCGGTTTCTTTCGCATTGTAAAGTCTCTCGTCTGCTTTGCTGATGTTCTCTTCGATCGATTTGTCGGGATCGAACTGCGCACATCCGAAACTGAGTGTGCACCTGAGGGTATTGCCGTCTGCTTCGATGTCGGAGCCCATAAGCTTGACCCTGATCGCTTCAGCCTTTTTAACGGCGCCTTCAAGATCCGTGTCGCGCATTACCATGACGAATTCCTCGCCGCCCCATCTGTAAACGCAGTCCTTGTCGGAGCATGTCGACTCGATAAGGTGGGATGTGAATTCGAGAACGTCATCGCCGGCGTTGTGTCCGTATGTATCGTTGACTCTCTTGAAATAGTCGATGTCACAGATGAATACGCACATTGTAAGGTCGGAACCTGAAATGAGGTAATCCTTGTATTTCTTGGCGAAATCGTAATAGAAGCCCATTCTGTTCTTGAGGCCCGTAAGCCTGTCGTGATGGGAATCTTCAAGGAAAGTCTCCGATTCGAGAGCGATGCCGCAGATGAGAGCAGCAAGCGATAGTTTCTTAGGGTCGATCTCGCTGTCAAAGCCTTTATCGCCATTCTTGTTTATGAGCTGGAGCGCGCCGATGAAATCACCGTTCACGTCAGCGACAGGGAGGACCAGAACGGATTTTGTCCTGTATCCGGTCTTCAGATCGATGTCTTTGTTGAAATCGGGATCCGAATAGGGATCGTTTACGATGAGAGCCTTTCTGTATCTCAAAGCCTTTCCGACAAGACCCGTGTTGTCGGGAATGACGATCTTATCAACACCTGTGGCCGACATGGTCCAAAGCTGCTGGTTTCTCTTGTCCCATTTCCAGAAACTCGCCCTGTCGGCATCTACGATGGTCTTTCCGAGTTCCGTAAGATATGTGAACAGCTTGGTGTGATCCTTGTTGTTGTTCGTGCACATGTCTTTGTAGAGACTGTCAGTAATATCGAAAATGCCTGAAAGCATCCTGCCGGTATCTTCCGCAGTGAAGCCGCCCTGTCTCAGTGGCGCGAACTCGGCGCCTGTGTCCTTCATTACCTCGGCGATCTTCTTTTCGTTATCCAGATGCATCAGATAGACGCGGATACCCTTGGAAACGTAATCACGGATCTTGTCATGCATCTTTTCGCAATGGAGATGGACCGGAGAAGGGAAAGCCGACATTTCGATGTAGGCATATGAGCTTTCGAGGATGTATTTGTCGAAAGGCTCGAGGGTGTTGGTGTCACCTGTATAGACAACTTTTCTGCCTTCGATGTTAAGGACATAGCCGAAGCATTTTCCGGCCAGTTCGTCTGTGTGAACGGTCGGGATAGTGCGTTCGAGCCAGCCGGCTTTGAATTCCTCGGTGCTGGTAAGGTTGTACCAGGAATCGTTGCAGCCTTCTATCCTCAGAAAATAGAGGTGAAGATCGGTCTCGACCTCTTTTGAGGGTGCGATGACCGTGATGGGTGTTCTTAAGACAAAATGAAGCAGATCGATAAGCATTCCGATGCCGCTAATGTGGTCACCGTGAGTATGGGTAACGAGTACATATACATGATCAAAAGCTGACAGATCGATATCTGAATTGCTTATCTCCCTGTTGTTGAGTTTTTCGAAAGAACTCATCGGACAATCGATAAGCACCAGATTATTGCCGTCGATAAAATATGCGCTGTTCTGCTCGTCAGTAAAAGCGGAACCTCTGCCAAGAAATGTCAGCATCTTTATTCCTCCGGTCCGATAAGACGCAGGATCTCAAATCCGTCAGCCTTACCTTTTAGTTTTATAGGCGTCTCAAGCGGTTCACACTTCATACGCCCTTTAAGGGCATCCGCTACCACACGGCTTACGTAGATCGTGCTGCCGGGGGCGTTTGCCTCAAGTCTTGCAGATGTATTTACTGTATCACCAATAGCGGTATAGTCCATACGTCTTTCGGATCCCATGTTTCCGACGACTGCGGGACCGTAATGAACGCCGACACCGACGTGGATCTCTTCATTGATCTCCTTCTTGAGCTTTTCGGAAAGTTCCTCTGCGCCCTTTACGATATCAAGGGCAGTGCAGGCCGCGTGATAGATGGCTTCATCGTCTTTGATGGGCGCACCCCAGAATGCCATGGTGGCATCGCCGATGAACTTGTCGAGCGTTCCCTGGTATCTTTCAACGCAGGCGCTGGTCATGGAAAGATACTGATTGAGTATATACACGACTTCTTCAGGGGAAAGTCTTTCGGACATGGTCGTGAATCCCCTGACATCAACGAAAAGAACAGCTATGTCAACGGTCTTGCCGCCGAGCTTGAGGCTTTCCGTACCTTCCTTGAGGATCTCTTCAACGACATTGGGAGCAACGTATCTTTCGAAAGTCCTTGTTACGTTCTGCCTTTCGAGAGCTGCCCTGATATAGTTCTGACCGACGCTGATAATGAATATGATCAAGAGCCCCAGCGGGATCCATAAAGCGTGGGTGATCAGACCGAGCGAGAAGAGCCATACGCTCAGGCCGATCGAAAGAGCTTCGCCCGCTACAAGGACCGGTACGGTAAAAACGGGCTTTCTGTTATTGCAGAAAAGGAAGAAAGCGAAGCAAATGATCCACATTGCACCGATCTGGAAATATTCGGGTGCATCGTTCTTGTAATTGCCGTCCAAAAGACACTGGATGACATTGGCCTGGTACTCAACACCGTACATCATGCCTGCCTTTTCGATGGGGGTGATATAAGCGTCCTGAAGACCTACTGTATAAGGTCCGATCAGAACGATCTTGTCTTTGAAATGCATGAGGCCGACTTCGCCGTTGACGACCTTGCTGAGGTTGATTCCTTCATAAAAGAAGCCTGGCCTGTTCGTAAAGGTAACGTAGAAGTGGCCTCTTTCATCCGTCGGAGGTTTTTTGATCTGTGAACCGTGTTTCTCGGCATAGATCCTTGCGGATTCATAGGGCATTGAATAAACGCGTTTTCCTTCCGGTTCGACATAAAGGAACGCGTGGCGGGCCACGCCGTCAGTATCGTACATGACATTGATGCAGCCCTGTGTCGTAACGTTCTTCAGTTCATCGTAAGGTTCTTCGTAGCCGAGGACCGCAAAATAATCGATTACGGCTGAAGCGCTTCCGAAAAAGGTGGTCTTCTTACCAAAACTTGCCTGAGTTGCGGTAACGACGTTACCGAGTTTTTCCGCAGCCTTGGCGAGCCTTGTGTCACCTTCGAAGGAGGAAGTGCCTGAATACATGGTGTCAACTGCAACTACGGCAGGACGGTTCTCGGGTTCTGATGCAAGTTTTTCCAGGACATTTGCCATGACAGACCTGTCCCATGTGTGATACGGACCGAAATTCTTTATGTCCTCATCATCGATTCCGATTATGACGATCGGACTTTCTGCGTATACCGGGCGCTGATACAGTTTGTCTTCAAGCCACAACTCGGGACTTCTGAAAACCTTGCTTACACATAGCAGTGTCATCAGTGTAGCCAGGAACAACGCAGCTATAAGGTTCTTGGTCTGTTTACTCATAGGTCAGTACTGATCGTTAACCGATTATTCCTCCGTCGGATAAGGATTGCAGATATTCAACATAGTAAGTGGTGTTGCCCATCATGAACATGAGCACGTACCTGTATCCGCCTACGGTCGAATAATCGTAGGTGAGAGACTTCCAGCCCTTTGAGTATCCGAGGAACGTAGGCTCATCGGAATCGAGATTCTTGCCTACTATATAGACCTTATGTCCGTCATAAGTCTTGCCCCAGACAACCTTGGTGTAACCGGAAGGAACCTTGGGCTCAGAAGATGTCTTCTTTTTCTTTTTCTTTCTGACAGGGGCCTTTGTGACTTTCTTGACAGGCTTCTTCGTAACCTTCTTTGCAGGCTTCGTAGTCTCCGGAGGCGGAGTTGTCTCAGAAGGTTCTGTCGGAGCCGTGGTGGTCTCGGAAGTTGTTGTTTCGGGAACCGTAGTCGTAGTAGCAGACGTGGGTTCCGGTACGATGCTGCCGTCTGCTATGCCGCGGAGTATGTTCCTGAGCTTGTCCTTATCCCAGTCGAGGTAGTTGCTCATTCTCGTCAGGAGATCATCGTTGTCTGCGATCCATCCGAGCATGAATCCCGTGAAATCATCTTCGGTGATGTCGGTGAGCTTGAATTCAACGCTGTCATGGAGATTGTCGTTCTCGTAGAAGTAGACCTGGACCTTCTGGCCGCCGGAGACTTTTACCGATCTCGTGACGTTATCTTTTGGATTCGTAGCAGATACCGTAACCTCGCCGTCGGTGACCATTACCGATTCGCGGAAATCATCTTTTGAATCGTAATAGACGATACCGGAGGTTCCTCTGATACCTGCAGTCATTGTGGATGTCTTGATCTCGAATTTCTCGTCTTCCTTGAGTTTCTCGGTGACGTTGAAGAATACGGCGCCCTTGGTGAGTTTAAGCTCTAACTGTTTTCTTCTCTTTCTGAATTCGGCCCTGCTGTCATTCTGAAGGGTTACGATCTTGGTGTCATCCATGCCGATGGATGCAAGACCATCAGCGCCTGTGATCAAAGCATCGCCGGACTGGAACCTGAGATTCTCCATAACAGGTTTCGTTACGCCCTTGGAATCCTCAAGATTTACAGTTCCCTGGATCCGGAGGAGCCTCATCGTGTTCGCCAGCATATTGTTCCTGAAGACTGCAAAGCAGATAACAGCCGCAGCAACGACGATAACAGCCGCAATGCATGAAATTACGACCTTTTCCTTTTTTGTAAGACTCTTTAACTTGTTGCCTATACCCATAAGAACCACCCTTCTTATTAAAAGGCCATTACGTTAGAGTATATTATATCAGTTAAAAAGTTCAGACGCGAGAGTACAAAAGATTATCAGATGCCGCAGCCGTTGTTGCCTGAAGTCTCTCTGGCAGGAGTGGTTGCTTTCTTGGTCGACTTCTTTTTGGCGGGCTTTCTGGTAGGCTTTCTCGTCGGTTTTCTTGTCGGTTTCTTAGTAGGCTTTTTAGTGGGTGTGGGTGCTTTAGTCGTTTCCGCTGAAGTCTCCTCTGAAGAAGCCTGTGTAGTTTCCTTTGTTGTTTCCTTTGAAGTCTCTGATGTTTCAGCAGTTCCGGAAGAAGCGGGGTTGAGCTCGCCGCTTGCTTTTCCGGCCATTGCGTTTCTGAGATTATTGATGTCCCATCCCGTAAATTCGCTTATCCTGCCGAGGAGAGCATTGTCGTCAGCGAGCCAGTCGAGTCTGAAGCTGGAAAAATCAGCCGCTGTGATCTCGTTAAGAACGAACTCAACGCTGTCGTGCTTTGCGTCATTCTCGTAGAAATATACTTTGACGCTCTTGCCGCCTTCGACTTTAACGGAACGGGTAACGTTGTCTGAAGGATTTGTTGCAGATACCTCAACAACACCGTCAGTAACCATGAGCGCTTCACGGTTGTTGTCCTTTGCATCGTAGTAAACGATACCGGAAGTGCCTCTGATGCCTGCAGTCATTGTGGATGTCTTGATCTCGAATTTCTCGTCGGATCTGAGCTTTTCGGTTACGTTGAAGAATACAGCGCCCTTTGTGAGCTTGAGCTCAAGCTGAGTTCCCTTTTTTTCGAATTCGGTGCGGCTGTCGTTCTGGAGAGTGACGATCTTTGTGTCATCAAGCCCTACTGAAGCAAGGCCGTCAGATCCCGTGATAAGGGCATCTCCGGACTGGAACTTGAAATTGTCAATGACAGGTTTAACGGCACCTTTTGAATCTTCAATGCTGACAGTTCCTTCTGAACGCAGAAGTCTCATCGTGGTTGCAAGATTGTTCTTATTGCATGCTGTTGCGAAAGCAACGGCTGCAGCGGCGGCCAAAACCGCAACGATGATAAAGTTCCTTTTGCTTCTGGGTTTTACAGCATTTTCTTTTTGTGTCATAAGATCACCCGTCCTTTTGTTTCTCGGTTAGGATCATTTTACCATTTGATGCGAGTTTAATGACGGATCATTTGTGTATATACAGTCTTGTTTTCTCCGGTTCTCCGTCACCCTGAGCCATACAGAGGAACTCCCAGCCGTACCGTTCATAAAATCCGATGTGATCCGTAACAAGATAAACAGGAGAGATGCCTTTTGATCTCAGGTCTTCGACGGCTAAGTCCAAAAGTCTTCCTGCGATGCCGCGGCTGCGGTATTCCTCTTCGGTAAAAACTGCGCAGATATTAGGTTTCAGATCTTTGCGGTCATGGAAATCGTTTTCGATTACGCCCATGCCGGCGACGATTTTATCACTGTAAAGGCAAAGATACCAGCCGTATTCGGAATCCCCGCAAAGGTATTGATCCATGCACTCAAGATACGCTTGTGCAGGAACACCCCATTTGCAGTGGAACCATTCCGCAGCGTCGTTCTTAAGCTCCGGCATTTCTCTTAAGGTTATGTATTTCAGATCTTTCATTACTATTCTCCTGAAATAAGACTTTGCAGCGGTCTCAAGCAGATTATATCACGGGATCGGACTTGACAGGCTAATTCCAATTAGCTATACTCTGGCTAATTTGAATTAGCCGACTGACCGGGAGGTTGCAATGGATACAAAACAAAGGATACTGGATGAGGCGCTCACACTCTTTTCAGAGAAGGGATATGCCAACGTTTTCGTCGGAGAGATCGCTGACCGTGTGGGGATAAAGGCGCCTTCTCTTTATAAGCATTACAAAAACAAGAGGGCGATCTTCGATGCGATAATCGATGAGATGAACTCGAGGTTTGTCGAACAGGCAAAGGCGTTAAACATTAACGGAACGGATGCTTCGGCCGATTCGGAGATATACCGGAACATGTCGGAAGACAATCTTCTCGTGCTTGGCCGCCAGCTGTTTCTCTATTATCTCCACGACGACTACAACAAGCGCTTCAGGAAGATGCTGACGATCGAGCAGTTCAACAATAAGGAACTTGCTGACATCTACACAAAGCTTTACGTTGACGATCCTCTTTCATATCAGAGCATGCTGCTCGGGATGGTTGCTTCCGCAGGTCTCCTTCACACGGATAATGTGGAGATAATGACACTTCATTTCTATGCTCCGATCTATTATCTCCTGACGATCTGCGACCGGGATCCCTCAAGGGAGCCCAAAGCGCTTGAGACGCTGGATGCACACATAAAACAGTTTGACAGGATCTACGGGAGGGAAAGATGATGAAGATTACGGTAATAAATGCAACGGAGAAAAAGGGCGTAACATACAGACTAAAGGAGATCTTCCTCGAACCTTTCAGAGAAAATGCGGACATAACCGAATTCTATCTGCCGAAGGATGGTCCCGGATTTTGCACCGGATGTACAAACTGCTTTCGGGAGAAACAGGAAATGTGCAAAGATGCCGCGTGTGTTCAAAGGATCGAGAAAGCCATGCTTGAAGCAGACCTTCTGGTCTTTACGTCACCTGCTTATGTGTTTCATACGACCGGAGCAATGAAGACGCTGCTCGATCATTTCGGGTACCGCTGGATGCCGCACCGTCCGGCAAAAGAGATGTTCGGAAAGCGCGCGGTCATAATCACGCAGTGTCTGGGAGCAGGCGGATCTTCGACTGCCAAAGACATTCATGACAGCCTTTCGTGGTGGGGAGTAAGCTGTGTTAAAAAGAGCTCGTTCAAACTGATGAGTGAGATCAACTGGGACAAGATCCCCGAAAAAAAGCGCAGCGAAATGAGATCGAAACTTATCCGACTGGCAGAGCGGATGCTGAAGATCGATTACTCAAGGCCTGCCCATACCAATCTCATCGTGAAGGCTAAGTTTATGGCAGTCAGGATGCTGCAGACAGATCTCGGAAAAAAGAATCCGGAATACACCGACTTTAAATACTGGAAAGCTAACGGATGGCTCGGTAAAACAAGGCCCTGGAAGTAAAAGAATATCAAATCAATTGAATTGATTTATAAATAATTACTTTGATAATATAAAATCACGACTGTTTCTTTATTAGAGGGGTGATCTTAATATGACAAAGTGGATTATTGTCGTTGATGATGATACGGCCAATCTTAAGATGGCCGGACATATCCTGAGCAAGAACAATATGCGTGTAACTGCCCTTAAATCCGGCAGTTCATTCCTTGAATACGTGAACGAGAACGGCATGCCCGATCTCGTTCTTTTGGATATAAAGATGCCGGCAATGGACGGCTTTGAGACTTTGGGAAGGTTAAGGCAGATAGAGAACCGCAAGGGCCTGATGAAGACACCGGTTATCTTCCTTACCGCGGATGAAGACGCCGATACCGAAACGAGAGGCTTCGAGGTAGGAGTATCAGACTTTATCAGGAAACCGTTCAATCCCGATGTCCTTCTCCGGAGGATCGACAACATCATGTCGAATTCACAGGAGATGCATGAACTTAAGAGCGAGGCAATGATCGACAAACTGACGGGCTTTCTGAATAAGAACGCGGCGGCAGTAGAGCTGTCGAAGACATGTTCCGAAAAGAACGGATGCCTAATGATGATCGATCTTGACTCGTTCAAGCTCGTTAATGACATTTACGGACATGCGATGGGAGACAAGGTGCTCACCGCATGCGCGGACATCATAAGAAAAGCGGTTCCAGAAGGCAGCAGATTCGGCCGTCTCGGAGGAGATGAATTCGCTGTGTTTGCAGCCGGCGTATCCAATGAAAGAGCGGTCGCCGAAATAGCCGCCGATATCAATAAAGAGATCACCAGGAGTGCAAAGGAACTCATGGGTGATGATGTGAGCATTCCGCTCGGCGCTTCCGTCGGCGGCATATTCGTGCCCAGATACGGCAACGATTACAATTCGCTCATAAAGCTTGCGGATAAGTCACTCTACATCGTAAAGAAGAACGGAAAACACGGTTACGGATTATATAACGATGACCATGACGGAGATCAGGAAACATCGGTGATCGATCTGCATGCACTGTCTGAGATCCTCGGTGAACGTTCTGTTCAGGATGTGGCGCTTCAGTTAGATAAGGATTCGTTCTCGCCGGTATACCGTTATGTTATCAGATACATAATCAGGCATCACATAAACGGCTGCAAGGTCCTGTTCACACTCGATCCCGCAAACGGTAAGAGGGATGCGGATTTCTATGAGAACGTGGACGGATTCGGCCAGAGGATCAGAGGAACACTCCGCAAGTCCGATATCTTCATGAGAAACAACAAGAACCAGTATTTTGTTTTCCTCACCGACATAAGGGCTGACTCCGTTGAGAAGGTTATCAACCATCTTGTCAATGATTGGAACAGCAGCATTTCCAAGGAACTCGTCATCACATACGAGACTGAACTGATCGGCGATAAGACCGATCTTTCGAAGAACAAAACAAATAAGATCATCGTAGTCGATGACGATGTGCTGAACCTTCAGATTGCAGGAAAGATATTAAGTTCCGGCGGAATGAGGGTGACCGCGCTCAAGTCGGCTGATGCGCTTTTTGACTATCTTGCAAGGGAAACGGAACTTCCCGATCTTATCCTGCTCGACGTTAAGATGCCTGTGATGGACGGTTTTGAAGCGATAAAGAAGCTTCATTCGCTTGAGTCGGAAGCTTCCAGGATCCCGGTTGTATTCCTTACGGCCGATGAGAGTGAAGGAGCTGAACGCGAAGGACTTTCGCTCGGCGCGATGGATTTCATCAGAAAACCTTTCGTTCCGGAGGTCCTCCTGCTTAGGGTAAATCATCTCGTAGAGCTCGTTAAGCTTCAGAACAGACTTCATGAAGAAGCGGAGCAGAAGAGCCACGAGAATAAAGCTCTCCTGTTACAGGTCGTCAGCGCTCTCTCGGCAGCGATCGATACCAAGGATGCATGCGCTAAAGGACATTCTCGCCGTGTTGCGGAATATGCCGGGATGATCGCAAGGAGAAGCGGATATCCTGATGCAAAGGTCGATGATATCTACATGACCGCACTCCTTCATGACGTCGGCAAGATCGGCATCGCGGACGGAATACTGAACAAGCCGTCAACGCTTACTGCCGAAGAATACGAACAGGTTAAGGCGCATTCAGTGAAGGGCGCTGAGATCCTCAGGAACATAGCGGTCGATCCGGCTTTTGAAAAATGCGCGATGTACCATCACGAAAGATATGACGGCACAGGGTATCCGGAAGGACTCAAAGGCGGTGCGATCCCTGAAGAAGCAAGGATCATTGCGGTTGCCGATGCATATGACGCCATGACTTCAGACAGAAGCTACAGGGAACATCTTTCCCGTGAAAAGGTGATAAGCGAACTTAAGAACGGAATGGGAACACAGTTTGATCCTAAATTCGCGGAGATAATGCTCGGCATCATCGAAGAAGACAAAGACTACAAACTCAGAGGGTGATCTTTATGAGCAATTTAAAGGAAAACGGTGATCTGTTTGAATCATCCCACCTGACGATACTCGTTAGCTATACGATATTTTCTGCGATCCTGATCGTCGAATCACTGCTCCTCGGCTGGGAGAAATGGGCGCTTCTGCTCATTGCTGCCGGAGTATGCGCGGCATGGGTCCTTCATATCAGGCACAACACTCCGTCAAATGTGCGCATCTGGTTATATGCGATACTCATGATGGGGTGTTTTTTCTTCTACGGCATACACAGGACCAGTACATTTGACCTTGCGCTGGTAATGGCAGCGATCATAATGCTCCATACCATGACCGGCCAAAAAGCGATGATAACACTCTGCGTGATAACGTTCTACGCGACGATCGCATATGAGATAGTCAACATGATAGCTGACGGGGAAGTCTTTGACGTGCTCGTTATCTCAAGAACAATACTTCACCTTGTCATGATCTTCGTCATCGGAAGATTTGCCAAGACGATCATCGACAAGTGGAGACAGGTTCTCGACAAGTCTAAGGACGAGGTCGAACAGCTCAAGGGCGCCACTGAGCACCTTAACGATTTCCTTGCGAACGTATCCCATGAGCTGAGGACTCCTGTCAACGCGATCATCGGACTTACAAGTCTTTGCATCGATAAGTCCAGGCACCGTGAGGTCGAAGGTGATCTTATCGCGGTAAGGGATTCAGGACGCAAGGTCGCCGAGCAGATCAGCGACATCCTCGACTATTCGGAGATAGACCGTAAGAAGGCTGTCTGCAACAACGAAGACTACATGCTTTCTTCCGTTCTTCACGATATCGTTACCGACGTCAAGCAGTATAAACCGAAGAAGGTGGAGCTTATAATCGACGTTGATCCTTCGATCCCCGCGGTAATGAATTCCGATGTTACAAAGATCAAAAAGATACTCAGGGCGCTCATCACGAACGGCCTCAAGTACACACAGAAGGGCGGCGTGTATGTAAGGATCACTGCGGAAGAGCATGATTACGGAGTGAACCTCTGCATTGAAGTTACCGATACCGGTAAGGGCATGACCGATTATGAACTTGAAAAAGTTTACGACAGCTTCTATCAGGCTGATTCCTCAAGGACACGCCAGGGCGGAGGCTTAGGCCTGGGCCTTGCCATAGTTTCCGGTTTTGTTTCGCTTCTCGGCGGCTTCATGACGATCAACAGCAAGCCCGATGCCGGAACTACCGTCATTGTAAGCATTCCACAGAAAGTAATCGATCCTGTCAGCTGCATGTCTGTCGGCGCACCTGACAAATTGTGCATCGGAGCTTTTCTGCATTTCGAGAAGTACGATCACCCGGCCGTACGCGACTACTACAATTCCATGGTGCTTAACATAGTCAGGGGACTCGGAGTTCAGATGCACCGCGTTAACAATGCGAGCAATCTGAAGCTTCTCCATGAGTCAGTTCATCTGACGCATCTTTTCATAGCAGAAGAGGAATATAACGACAATGTTGACCTCATCGAGGAGCTGGCAAAAGACATGGTAGTGGCGGTCGTTGCCAACGAAGGCATCGTCCTTCCGAAGAACACCCGTGTCAAGATCCTGGAGAAACCGTTCTATTGTTTCCCTGTCGTATCCATCCTGAATTCGTCCATCGGAAGCAAGGAGGAGAACGTCAAGAAACTGCGCTGCGAAGGTGTAAGGGCACTCGTTGTTGATGACGAGTCAATGAACCTCGTTGTTGCAAAGAGCATTTTCGGAAGATACGGAATGAAAGTGTTCACAGCCACTTCCGGACAGGAATCGATCGATCTTTGCCGCGAGAAGGTCTATGACATAATCTTTATGGATCACATGATGAGCGGTATGGACGGCGTTGAGGCGATGAAGCGCATAAGGACTGACGTTGCAGGACTTAACGGCTCGATACCGGTAGTTGCGCTTACGGCAAATGCGATGAGCTCCGCAAAGCAGATGTTCCTTTCGGAGGGTTTTGACGGTTTTGTCAGCAAGCCAATCGAGATAGACGAACTCGAGCGTGTCCTCAAGCAGGTCCTTCCGAAATCCGCACTGGCATATGTCGATGAGAACGGTGTGGAGGAAGAGACGTTTGTACCTGAACCTGAGCCTGTCCGCGTGAATGCCGAAGATAAGGATTTCATGTCGGAACTCCGGAAGAGCGGCATCGATACTGATGCGGGACTTAAGTACTGTGTCGGAGACAAGGATTTCTACAAGTCGCTCCTGATGCAGTTTGCTTCAGAATCCGCTGACAAGATCGGTTCCATGAAGAAATACTACACCGTCCGCGACTGGCACAATTACGAGATACTTGTTCATGCATTGAAGAGTACGGCTAAGATGATCGGAGTGTCCGACCTTTCCGAAAAGGCCAAGGCTCTGGAAATGGCTTCCAAGAACAACGAGGAAAACTATATCCTTGAAAACCACGAACAGATGATCAGGGATTACGGCAGGATCACGGCTGATATCAGGGAACAGATAATGTCCGGTGATGATGCTGAAGATAATGACGTTTTTGAGTTCGAGCCTGAAACAGACGGAGGTGACAAGGTATGAAAGGCATTATAAGATATCTTTTCAAGCCGTCTAAAAATGACCGTGAGGCCATCAAGTCCGCTTATTATGAGTCTGTCGGACCGACACGCGTCACTATGTATCTGGCTCTTGCTGCAGCCATCACTTTCCTTGTCCTGACTTTTGCATATCCGTCATACTTCGGAGGAACGACGGTCCTTTTCCATCAGATCTGCTATGTATGGGTAATCTCAGTAGCTTCGATATGGCTTATCGGTGTGCGGAACGCAATGAAAGACTATCAGGCCCGTTACCGCACGGTATTCGTTCTCAACCATTTCATGGGTGTGTCGCTCTATATCTGGGTAATATCGCTCATGATCGTCAACTGCATGGCAAGAGGCACGGTCGACACGACGCTCTTCATGACCGTAGCGCTGGTTGTTCCCCTCTGCGTATATCTGAACCCGATCGTATATGTCACTGTGGCGATACTGTCCAATATCGGAGTCATTTCATTCCTGTATTACATGGTCTCAAAGGGTTCGATCGAATCCAATGAGATGGCGAACTTCCTCATATTTGCGGTGTTCCAGGTGGTAATGGGCCTCATAATGTCCTACACGAGATACAGGCTCAACGAGCAGCTCGTCACCGCTGAAAAACAGCGCAGAGAGATCTACATGCTCAACAAGTCGCAGAACAGCTTCTTCTCCAACATGAGCCACGAGATCAGGACGCCGATCAATACCATCATAGGACTCAATGAGATGATACTGCGTGAGGACGTCAGCGATGAGGTCATCGAAGATGCGATCAACATCAAGGCGGCCGGCAAGCTCCTGCTCAACCTCATAAACGATATCCTCGACATGAGCAAGTTCCAGTCGGGAAGCATGCAGCTTCTGATCGAGCCTTACCATACTGGAGATATGCTTTCGGATATCGTCGGTATGCTCTGGATCAGGGCTAAGGACAAGAAACTGGATTTCAACGTCGACGTTTCACCTGATATCCCTGCGGAACTCGTAGGTGATGAGGTCAGGATCAAGCAGGTGCTGATCAACGTCATAAACAACGCGATCAAGTATACGAAAGAGGGATCAGTTTCTCTTACTGTCCAGTGTGATAGGCACGATGACAAGACATGCAACATGATCTATACGGTCTCCGATACCGGAATAGGCATCAAGTCGGAGGACATACCTTATCTGTTCTCAGCATTCAAGCGCGTTGACGAGACAGTTACCAAGCACATCGAAGGAACAGGCCTCGGCCTTTCGATCGTAAAGCAGCTGGTAGATCTCATGGGTGGAAAGATCACCGTCAACAGTGTCTACAAGAAGGGTTCTACTTTCATCATCGAGATCCCGCAGAGGATCGAGAGGGAAGGAACCGTCGGCAAACACGATTTCTCAAAGATGGGCAAGATCACAAGGAACAATGCGTACACACCGAAGTTTGAAGCACCGGAGGCAAGGATCCTCGTGGTCGATGACAACGAGGCAAACCTCATGGTCGCGAGCAAGCTCCTGCGTGATACGAAGGTGCGCATAGATACCGCCACGAGCGGTGCCGAAGCTCTCCGCAAAACACTCAATATCAAGTACAATGTCATCTTCATGGACCACCTGATGCCCGAGATGGACGGTATCGAGTGCAAGAACAGGATAAAGGAACAGACCGGAGGAAGGTGCCGCGACTCCGCTATAGTCATACTTACGGCTAATGCCGATGAGGAGAACAGGGCGCTCTATGCCCGCGAGGCTTTTGACGGATATCTTGCCAAACCTGTAAGCGGTGAAGCATTGGAGAATGAACTTTACATGCACCTGCCTAAGGAGATCGTCAGGATAACCGGCAACAGGAACGAGATCGCCCAGGAATCCGTTTCATGGATGAGCGGTTCGAAGAAGAGAAAGAGCATAGCGGTAACTTCTGAGAGCGTTGCCGATCTGGCGCCTGAGCTGATCGAGAAGTACGGCATGGAGATCATACCTCACAAGGTCCGCACGGATGAAGGTGTATTTAAGGACGGCAAAGAGATCGAGACGCTCGGTGTCCTTAAATATATGGAGAATCCCAATAACAATGTACTGCCGCAGGGTCCGACGGTAAGAGAGGCTGAGGAATTCTTTGCAAAGCAGCTGACCGGTGCAAACAATGTCATCCACATCTCAATATCGAGCAAGATCGAGCACAGCGGCTACCAGCCTGCGGTTGAGGCGGCAAGATCGTTCGACAATGTATTTGTGGTCGATTCCGGACATGTATCGAGCGGTCAGGGCCTGCTGGCGATAGTTGCGGCAAAGATGGCGAATGAAGGCCATTCGGCGGAACATATCGTCAGAGAGCTCGAGACCATCAGGAAAAAGATCCATACCAGCTTTATCGTCGATAACCTCGACTTCCTTGCAAGAGCGGGACAGGTCGGGAACGGTATGGCAAATTTGGTGAAGTCTTTGATGGGACGCCCCGTTCTTGTGCTGAGAAATGGTAAAATGGGTGTCGGCATGACCTATTTCGGAACGAGAGAAAGCGCATGGAAAGCGTATATCAACTCCGTTATGTCACAAGCCGCAAATATAGATACGAGTATCCTTTTCGTAACCTATGTAGGCATAAGCAAACGTGATCTTGACTGGATCCGTGAACAGATCGAGAAACGCATGCATTTCGATGAGATATACTTTAAGCAGGCATCACCTGCCGTTTCGGTAAACTGCGGTCCCGGAACGTTCGGCTTGCTCTATATCGAAAAGTACTGATACCGCCTTGGAGGTCCGGGTGAAGAAAACACTGAAACTTATAACTACCTTTATGCTCCTTGCCGTGCTGGCATTTACCGCCTGTTCCGGCAAAGAAAAGCAGAACATCCCGTCGATAATCTCGGAGACTACCGCTGCACAGGCTTCCGATCCGGATGCCACGTCAGGGGACGAACCTGCCGCACCTTCGGAAACACCTGAAGCAGGCGAGAAGAAAAACAAAGACATAGTCATCCTGGCGACCAGCGATGTTCACTGCAGTCCGGAGAAAGGGTTCGGTTATACAGGACTTTACCGTATCCGCGAGAAGTTTTTGAAGGAAGGCTGCGAAGTCCTGCTCATTGATGACGGTGACGAGATCGAGGGTCACGGTGAACTTTTCGGCACGGTTACCCAGGGCCAGCAGGTCATAGATCTCATGAACAAGATGGGTTACGATGTCGCAACACCCGGAAACCATGACTTCAATTACGGAGCCGACTGGTTTGTCAGCCTGGCATCGAAGGCGAATTATCCTTACATTTCCTGCAATATAACGAAAAACGGCAAGCTGGTCTTCCAGCCTTACATAATCAAGGAAGTGGCAGGCAAGAAGATCGCTTTTGTAGGTGTCACGACCCCGAAAACGATCGGCTTTTATACGTCAGAATCACTTTTCCAGAATGACAGCGGAAAGGTGATCTATGATTTCAAGGGCGGCAAGAAGAACAAGAACCTGTTTACCGCCGTCCAGTCTTACGCAAACTACGCCAGGGCTGCAGGAGCGGATTACGTATTCCTCATGTCCCATTTCGGACAGGCTAAAAAGTACAATGCATGGGATAACATCACCACGCTGGTCGCCTCGACAAACGGCATTGACGCAGTGTTTGACGGGCACAGCCATGACGCGAAAAAGCTTCAGCTTCCCAATTCCGACGGAAAGATAATCGACAGGATCGCCATGGGAAGTAAATTCAGCCGTATCGGTTATCTGCGCATTTCGGGCGAGGACGGATCGATCACGACAGGAATCTTTAACTGGAACAGTTCCGTCACTGCTTCAGAGCTTTTCGGCATCAGGAACGAGATGACCGAAGAAGTAGAGAAGTCCATGGCAGAGTATAAGGACATCTTCTATGGAAAGCAGGGGGAAAACAAGAATCCCCTTTATATTACCAACCCCAATGTTCTGCATACTGACGGTACGCCCGTTAAATACATTGATAAGGCCGAGACAAATCTCGGAGATTACTGCGCCGATGCTTTCAGGGTAATGACCGGCGCCGATGTCGCATTTATCCCCGCCGATAAGTTCAATGACAATCTTCCCCAGGGAGAAGTTTCCATGAGGGATTTCTATATGGTCCTTCCCAATTCGAAAAGGACAATGACTGTCAGTGCTACCGGCCAGCAGATCCTTGACATGCTTGAATGGAGCGTCCGTATGTACCCTCAGGCAAACCCCGCATTTGCGCAGGTGTCCGGCGTGACGTTCAAGATCAACACAAAGATCAAGACTCCCTGCAAGTCAAAGAAGGGAAAGCTTAAAGAGATCAAGGGCGAGCGCAGGGTCAGTGATGTCAGGATCGGAGGCATTGCGGTCGATCCCGAGAGAACGTACCTCGTTACTTCATACGTAAGCGTGATCAGGACCTCAAACGGCGGATACAACATGTTCAAGAAGTGCAAGAGAGTCAAGTCTGACACAAGGCTTGATTTCCAGCTTATTACTGATTACATGAAGAATAACCTTAATGGTGTCATCGGCGATCAGTATGTCAATCCGGCCGGTAACAGGAGGATAACCGCTGCCTGAACAAAAAAGCGGTATAATAGTCGCATGCTCAAAGGAAAGTCAGTTACATCAGCCGTTTTATTCACGGCAATACTTCTGTGCGGTATCTCGGGATGCAAGCCCAAGACAGTTGAAACGACCCCATCCACTGTCCATACGACATGGCAGGAAACCACGGTGTCAACTACGAAGGCAACCACTGAGACCACTACGGAGACAACTGTTGATTCCATGTCGCTCAGAGAGCCTTTCGTGGGAAAATGGATGGGCATACTAAAGACCGGCAGCAGCAAAGCTTTCTACACGCTTACGTTCAATGCCGACGGAACGGGAATGCAGTCCTGTGCCGGAAAGACACAGACATTCAGATATGCTGATCCCGATACGGTCAAGAAGACGATCGGTATCACTCCGGAAGACGGAGCTAAGTATACGATCAGTTATTACAACGGAGAGAACGCTTCAAACAAGACTTTTACATTCTCTTCCGGCCTGGTCGTAGACTGTCAGGTACCCAGCGTTGACTGCCTCAGGGTCAGGTCAACTGATCCCGCCCTCATCGGGACATGGGTCACCGGAAAGGGCAAGAATGCCAAGACACTGGTCTTCAAGGCAGACAACACCATGAGTGAAATGGGAACAAGCACCGTCTATACGATCGAACGCAGATTTGACGATTCTTTGGTAATACGTACGCTGAACGGGGATATCAGGTATTCGGTCACCGGTACTACGCTCCTGCTTGAGACTAATAACACGGATTTTGAGAAAGAATGGCAAAAGAAGTAATTTTCACTAAGGAAAATTACATATTCGGATCAAAATCCCAATTGATAGTATATTTTTTGAAAAAGGGTATATAATTGTGAGCGTATGCGCTCAGGCGACGTTATTAAGGGGATAATTTTTTAATGAGAAGAAATATATTGCTTTTAGTTGTTTTATTGGAGGCTGTTTGTGTCTTCCTGCTCTGCTGGTTTCCGCCTCAGAGTAAAGCTAAAAGTGATTTCAACAACGCATCGATAACTCTTACAAACAGTGTAAGCCTTACTCTCAAACAGGACACAGCCGTTAATTCCAAGAATGATGCAGGCAAGTCAGTTCAGTTGAAGACAGGCGATAAGGTAAGGATTAGACGTATCACTGAAACTGCGATCGAATTCTATGCTGATGAGACAAAGGATTACCCCGGAACTCTTCCTCTTGATGCTTTTGAAGAATCCGACAAGATCAACGAACTCCTTGCTCCTTCCAGAAATGCCGAGCAGATAAGGAAAGACGAGTATCTTCAGGATTCACTCATTAAGAATATCGTAGTAACAATCGATTTCTTTGCTATTATGGGCGGTGTTTGCCTTCTTGCTTCTATCAAGTATGACTGGATGGGCTTTGCGGTCAACATCCTTCTTGTCATCGTGACTGTCATCATCGTTATCGCGATGAAAGACACACTTTCCTCAATGATGTTCTGATAAAAAGCTGCTTTTTCACTTGAAGATGTGAATATCGCGGGTATCCTTGTACATTCCCCATCCCGGACTGCCGGTTCTGGCGAACTGTGCCCAGACAGTGCGAAGTGTTACTCCCAAAGCATCAGCATCAGGTTCCAGCGAAGCGTTTGCAGGTGCATGCGCATCCCTGCCGGGCTCTGTATTTGAACCGAAGAGCACGGGCACTTCATCGGCATGCCTGCATTTTTTATACTGATAATCGTAAAGCCAGACATTTCCGCTGTATGATGACGCAATGTCAAGAACGGGCTTTTTGTATACTTTATAAGTAAGATCATCCGAAACGCGGCGTCTTAAGTTCCTGCCCCAGCGTGTTCCGAGTTTGAAGAGCCTTGGAGTATAGGGAATGATAATGGCGGGAAGACCGTTGGTAAAAAGATCCGCCTCGCGCATGACCGTTCCTATCAGAAGCGGCTTATCCGAAGCCGAAACGATACGTCCTGGATAGTCTTTCAGCGTTTTCCCGTCTATTACCGGAGAAAAGACGCAGGTTACCTCGCCTTTGGCTCTGATCTGGATCTTCAGATCCCTGTTTGCTTTATAGACCGCCTTCGGGGCGGCAGACAGGATCTGCTCGGGCTTTTTGCGGCTGTATCCAAGCATTCTCAGATAGGTCCGTGCGAGTTTTTCGCTTTGTGCGGGTGTCCAGAAAGAATCAACGCAGGCAGACTGTACGATCGCTTTTGCGAAAAGAGGTTCAGCCTCAGGCATTGTCATGAGTGCCAGGATGCAGGCTCCTCCGGATGACTGGCCGAAGAGCGTAACGTTATCGGGATCTCCGCCAAATGCGGAAATGTTCCTTCGGACGAACTCGAGAGCTTTTATCTGGTCGAAAAGGCCGCAGTTCATGTCAAATCTGCTGCTGAAACAGTTGAGGTTCATGAAACCGTAGAGGTTGAGCCTGTAATTGAAATCCACAAGGATGCAGCCTGTCTCTCTTGCAAAGCGCGTCAGATCGTAGACCATGTCTTCGGATTCTTCGTTGATCCTGCCTGTACCGCCGGTGGCATAAGAACCTCCGTGTATCCAGACTAGTACCGGGAGACCGGTCCCTGCGTTTTCGGGAACGCAGATGTTCATGTAAAGGCAGTCCTGGCCGTTATAGCTGATGTAGTGGCGTGAACTGAAACCCTGGATCGAATTGCGGCCGCCTTTGTCTGCATTGAGGATGCCGTCCCAGGGTTCGTGATCTACAGGACGGCGGAATGCGAGATCACCCACCGGAGCTTTGGCGTAAGGTATTCCGAGATATTCAAGGCACCCGTTTTTGGTGATGCCTGAGATCTTTCCATAGGTTGTTTCGATCACATTTGCCATATCAGGATCGGTAGCACCCTTTTGTCAAATCAGTATTCATATATTGCTAATTATAGCAATAAAAGATGAATAATGAACAAATCTCCTATTAAGAGCAAAATAATGCTGTAACATTTTGTTCATATTCTATTTAAATATGTTCACAAAGTCATTATAATACATATCGGGGATCTTCGTAAATTTATTTGAGGAATTCTTTTTATGGGATGTTTTAGAATTGCCAGAAAACTGGTTGCAGCCACTGCAGCCTTAGCTATCTTCTTGGCGGTACCGGCAGCTGCGGCACCGTCTTATACTGTGTTCGCAGAAGAAGAGGCACAGGAGACTTCCGAAGAAAAACCCAAGGAAACCGTAAAGGAGACAAAGCAGGTTAAGGAGACAAAGGCATCTGCAAAAGTTGCTGAGACCACCAAGGCAACAGAAGCCGAAAAGCCGGCTGAGACTGAAAAGCCCGCCGAGACCGCAAAACCCTCCGAAACAGCTAAGCCTGCCGAGACAACCAAATCCACCGAAGCATCCAAGCCCTCTGAGACCGTAAAGGAGACAGAGGCTTCCAAGCCTGCCGAGACGTCCAAAGATACAGAACCGGCAGAGACAGTTAAGTCCGAAGAGACAAAACCGTCTGAACCTGCCGAAACAACAGAAAGCACAGAACCCACCACGTCTTCCGAACCTTCCGAAACTTCTGTTCCGGGTGAGACAGAGGCCGGCAGTGAAGAAACAGAACCTTCAGAGACCGGTGTGATCCCGGTTGAGACAGGAAAGCCGGTGACTGCCCGCAGAAAGGCAGCCAGAGGTGAATACAAAGGGATCAGCATCGACGGCTCTTTTTCTGATTGGAACAGCGTCGTAAAGCATGATTTCACCGTCGGCGCGAACAGCTTTGTTAATGAAGGCGCTATGGTATGGGACGGTGAATGGATATACCTGTATCTCGATGAAGTTCAGCAGAACTCCGCCACATGGTCCGGTCCTGAAAGAGGCGGTGACATGGCGATCACTACCGATACCGGCAAGACACTCGTCATCAAATTGAAGAACAATGGCGCAAACGGAAACAAGGTCACTGTAGAGAACCCTTACAGCGGAAAGACTTATACAGTTGAAAACGGCGGCATCAAAGTCGCTTATAACGACGGATATTCCACTTGGGGTGAACCCACGCTTACCGAGATCGCGATCCCGACATCAGCACTTCCCGATTACAAGAGCAAGATCTCTTTCGGTTTCTATCAGGACAAGGCGATAATCAAGGATGTGGCGAATCTGCATCCCGAACAGGTTCCCGATGATCCGGATAACCCGCATGATGACAATGACGGAAGCAAGATCAAGATCGATGGTGATTACAGGGACTGGAAGAACTATCCTCATCAGATCATCCATTACGATAAGAGCTCCCCGAATCACAATTTCCCTGACGCGGAAGGCGCAATCTATCAGAAGGATCCGAAGACGGTATATGTTCATGCTTATACCAACGATTTCAAACTCGATTACTATGACGGCAACGAGTTCCTTGAGATAAGGCTCGAACTCGGCGGAAAGATAACAACGGCTATGTGCTGCCTCATCGATGACGACGGCAACATACTTGACTGGGAATCGTCAAATAAGCATTTCGCAAACGGAACATACAGGTTCGCAATCCTCGATACAAAGTGCTATCGCCAGTCAACTAACATCAACAATCTGAACCAGGGAGACGTTTTATACGGCATACAGTATCTTACGGTCGGAAATCCCGTTGATGAGACCGAGTTATACATAAATACGCAGACACTTGCGAAAGCTCTCGGAGTATCAGGCGGTGAGCTCAAGGTTACTTTCCACAGAGTCGGTAAGCAGCCCCTCATCGCTTCAGGCGTTTCGTCCGGCCCCGTATTTACCATCGCACTCACATCCGTAGCCGCTGGCTCATATTACGTTTTCACACGTAGGAAGAGAAGGCAGGCTTGAAGATAATATTGGCAGTTCTGGCAGTCGCGATATGGATAGGACTGCTTGAGATCTTACGCAGAGCAGGTCTAAAATTCTGGCGCTACCTTGCGGGAAGTTGCGGTGCGTTCCTGATCTTCATGATAATCGTACGTCCGTTCATAACGGTTCCGCTCGCGCGTCTCGTTACTGCTCTCGCCGGTATCGTGGGAAAGGTGACCGGGGTTTTCCAGGCATATTTCAGATACGGTGTTATCTTCATCGATTCCGCAAAGGGTGCGATCACGGTCAACATTGACCTTGAGTGTTCCGGTGTCATCGAGATATCGGCATTCATTTCGCTCCTTTTGTTTTTCTCTGTCTACCACATACCGGAACGCATATATATCGGCATCATAGGAACGCTTTATACTCTTGTTACGAATGCATTGAGGATCGTGATCATCTGCTTCGTGATTCACTTTTTCGGAACGGATTACTACTATTTCGCTCACACATTCGTCGGAAGGATCGTATTCTATATCCTTCAGGTAATACTGTATTTCTATGTTTTCACGAGACCTCAGATAAAGAGGACGAAGACAGGCGGATTTGAATACAATGCCAAGAGCGATCTGCCTGCGGAAGCCGGGGAGGAGAATGCATGAACGAGTTCATGACCAACTTCCTTAATCCGTTCTTTTACTGGGTGGCCTGGATCATCATCCCGATCCTCGTTGAAGTCATTCCTTCCATAGCTTCGTTTTTCAGCCTGCTGATACACAGGAACAAGCATAAGAACGCAAAAGATCCTCTCATCTGGCCTGACATTGTGCTTGTCATCCCGGTCTATAACTCGGAAAAGAGCCTCGAACAGTGCCTGAAGTCCGTTCATGAGAGCGATTATCCGAATGAACACATTGATATCTATATAGTCAACAACAAGAGTTCCGACAAGAGCTTTGACGCATTCGAACGTGCACAGAAGCGTTTTTCGGAACTGCGCATGTCATGGCTCAATTCCGGACAAGGTAAATCACGCGCACTTAACCTCGCAATCTACAACAGCCACGGAAAGTACATGATCAACATCGACTCCGACGGCGTTCTCGAAAAGACGGCTCTTACCAGGATGATCAGGCACATGGAAAATGAGCCTGACGTAACATGTCTCACGGGCTCAATCCTCACGAGTCCTGACGAGATAGAGCAGATAAAGACATTCAAGGGAAGGCTTCTGAGGCGCCTTGAGTTCTGCGAATATGCGCAGGCATTCCTTGCAGGAAGAAACTATGCTGCCGAAAAAGGCAGGATGTATACGCTTTCAGGTGCTTTTTCGGCATTCCGTCTCGATACGATAAGAACATCACATCTGTACAATACCGAAACGATCTCTGAAGATACCGAGCTCACGTTCCAGATGCGTTACCTTCACAAGCAGAAGGTCGGCATCTGTGTGGATGCTCTCTATTTCACGGATCCGATAGAAGACGTCAACAAACTCTACACCCAGCGCCAGAGATGGCAGAGAGGTTCTCTCGAAGTTGCGCGTCTCTATCCGCAGAGCAGATTGAAGCCCTGGAGATTCGTCAAGGACGTCAATGTCAGAACGCTCCTTTATGACCACACATTCGCTTTCCCGAGAATGATCTGGTATCTCGCGCTCATATATCTCATGACAAACGGATATTCGAGCGTTGTCGTTTTCACTTCGATCGGCGCGATATTCCTTTTCTATATTCTTTGCGGATACCTTTACTTCTACATCGCAGGCTATCTGCTCAAGCCTTTCCCGGAGATCAGGAAATACTACCGCAAGAGGTGGGCAGCGGTCGCGCTGCTGCCTTTCTATAACTTCGCGGTGTTCTTCATAAGGTTTGCCGGCATCATAAACAGCATGAATACCAAGAGTTCATGGAAGACTGAGACACTAACGAGGGAGTGGGACAAGTTCATGACCACGATGAGATCGGTGTTCAGGGGCTTTTCGGACGGAATAAAGAGATTCAGACACAGTATCAATTACGAGGACCGCTACAATGAGTAATTCAAGAACCAAATATATCGCGACAGTCACGATCTGCGTGCTGCTGGTTGCATTTCTCCTTTCGGCTTTTGCCGGATGGCAGATCTATAACTACGAGCAGGGTGTAGCTGAGCTCTACGCGCAGGAGCAGGACGGTTACGTTGAGATCGTAGCCAGACAGATCGAGCGTTACGGTGATGTCGCGGGCGACAAGTTCGTTGAGGACACGATCGAGATGCTCGACAAAACGTCGCAGAGATACTGGACGCTTGATAACTCCCAATACTTCCTGTTCGTAAAGAGCATCAACGAAACGGATATATATAAGACATTTTCGACAGATACATTCTTTAATACGAAGAGTGCCCAGAGTTTCCTTCAGATCCTGAAAAAAGGCCAGGTCACGCATTCAATCATCAGACTGGAAAACATCAAGTACGTTGCGTCGGGGATCATTTTCGAGTACGGCGGAACAGAATACCGCCTCTGTCTTCTTACCGATTATGACGTCATGCTCACAAACAATGCATATCTGAGCAGCAAGCTCTATCTGCTGATAGACCTGATCCTCATGATCGCGATCATCGTCATCGCGTGCATCTTCTTTGCGGTACGCCTTTCCGGCGAGAGGAAGAAGGTTAATGAGCTCCAGGCGGCAGGAAAGCAGCTCAACAAGTACATCGATTTCCTCGACAATGCGGTCATGGGAAGAAATTCAACTGCCATCATTACCGGAGAAGGCAAGATAATGCACCTCATACACAGGATGGAGGAACGAAGGATCTATCCCTGCACATTCGTCGACATAAAGCTCGATACCGACAGGATGATCCCCTTCTACGAGGCATACCGCGAGAGCTTCAAAAAGGGTGTCGTTTGGCTCAGATACAGCAAGGATAAGTACATGCTCATATTCGGAAAGATGAAGAAAGACGACGCCATCGCCTGTTTCGACAGTACGGTTGCCGAGTGGAAACGCGGTTACGGTGATTCCGGCATCGAAGTCAGGTCACTTGAGGCAAGCGCGGCAACAGGAGTGCTTACGGTATACAGAACACTTGCCGCAGGCAGCCTTGGCGCAGGGAACAGGGAGGATAACTAAATGCTCAGATATTACAGGATCAAAGCTTATCTCAATGCAAACCATTATGTCGTTTTTGATGGCACAAAGGGCGAGACACACCCTCATACATGGGAGTTTGTTGCCACCGTTTACACCAAGAACGACAGCATAGTCAAGTTTTCCGATACCGAGAAGGCGATCATGGGGGTTTTCGAACCTTATCAGGACCGTGTATTGAATGATATCGAGCCTTTCACGGCGATCATCCCTTCTCTTGAGAATATTACCGAGTATTTCGCGAGCCGGATCGCAGAATCGGTCAGGCCGTTCGATTACCATCTCAGAAGATTCGAAGGAAGCGAGACTCCCGTAAGAACATACGGCGTAAGGTTCCCTGAAGTCGGTGACGGCTCGGAGGACGAAGACAGTGACAGTGTGGAGGCCGCTATCGCGCGCCTGGAGGAGGGCAGTGGATACAAGGGCTGACAGAACAAAGCGCGTCCTGTTCATCTGCGCTGACATAATCATTAACCTGGCGATCGCAGTAGTGGTCGTCTGGTTCGTCAAGCGTAATGCGCTTTTGTTTAACGGTTCAGACACGATGTACCATGTGTACAGGGGTGACTGGATCTATAACGAGGTCAGCAACGGAAATCTGTGGCCGCTGTACAACTCGCTTTGGTACAATGGTGTTGAACTGCTGCGCTACTGGCCGCCTTTTGCCGCGTATCTGATGGCATTCTGCCGCTGGATAGCGACTTTTGTACCTCAGCTTTCCGACACGAACGGTGCATTTGCCGGCTATCTGATATACTGCGGGTTCATTTACTTTATCGGCGCAACTTCCTGGAATATCGCCGGATACAGAAAGAACAGACCTTTATTGGGAACCATTGCCGGTATCTTATGGTTTTTCATACCGACCAGTATTGATGTTCTCTTCAGGGAAGGCAATCTCCCGAGAAGCCTCATCATGGCGCTGTTCCCGCTTGCTTTCCTGTTCATCAATGAATATCTGAAAAAAGGTGAAAAGAAAGACTTTATCGGCAGTGCCGTTATGTTTTTCGTGATGTCATGCTGCCATGTCGGCTACACCGGAATGATCGCAATAGCATGTCTCATATATTTCGGCATATACAGGCTCTGCTGTTTCGTCGGAACCTCCAGACTCGAGAAAGGCCGTCACAAGGACATTGACCTTATCGTTGCGATCATTGCGGGATTCCTGATGAGCGGAATATTCCTTTATCCTGCAATCAACGGCGGACTGATATCAAATTCCGGCAATACCGATCAGACAGCTCAGAAGTTCTTCCAGAGTTTCTTCATTACGGTCAATCCTCTGGATAAACTGACAAACGGATACAAGTACTGCTATTTCGGTCTGGCGTCTTTCCTTCTTGCGATCTTCGGCCTGATCGGCGCAAAACGCAGGGCGAGACCGGGTTTTATCACGGCTGTTATCATAGTTCTCCTTACTTCAAATACCGCTTCACCGATCATCAGATCACTTCCCGGCGGCCAGTTTATGTGGATGACGAGGTTCCTTCAGATAGCTTCGGCAATGATCATCTTCTCGCTTCTCGAATGGGACAGCCTTAAAAAGCCGATGACCATTATCGTAACGGCTGTTCTCATAGTTGATTGTTTTGCCATGTATCCCGTCCTTAAGAGGACCGAGGGAATAACCAGGACAGAGGACTATTTTGATCAGATGCAGGCAGATACTTTTGTAGACGAAGCCAAGCAGATGACCAAAAACCGCATTGCCGTAATGGACAGCGGAAGAGTGATCAACAACAGTGTCTTTTTCCTGACGGACTATGACGGCGGCGTGCCGCAGGCTTTCGGAGCGGGATGGGAGGCTGCATCGACTGCAAGGCAGATCTCAAGCCTCAATGAAGCCTTTGATTACGGATATTACTACTTCATGTTTGACCGTCTCGTAGAAATGGGATGTGACACGGTTCTCGTTAAGAAGGACGCCCCCCAGATCTTCCCTTATGACGAAAAAGAAGCTGACATGGCAGCAGCCGCTGCCGGTTATGAAAAAGTCCTTGATGAAGGCTTTAACGCGGTCTTCTCGCTTAAAGGCGTTACGGGAAACTACGGTACCGTAAGCAGATACAAGGGCCTCGCGATCGGTAACGGCGCTTACTACATAACCATGATGTTCCCTGCGATCGAGGAAGCTCCTGAAGATTATGTCGATGACTACAGTGTTGAGGAACTGGCCAAATATCCGGTCATCTATCTTGACGGTTTCAAATTCCACAACGTCGACAAGGCAGAGGACATAATCAGACAGGTTTCCCAAAGAGGTACGAAAGTCTTTATCCTTGCCGACGGGATGCCGGTAAACGAGAGGAGCAAGACACACAGGTTCCTCGGAGTCGAGACCCAGTCGATAGAGTTCGACAACGGCTATCCGACGCTTAAGACCAGGAAGATCGGTGATTTCGAAGTCTCACTGTTCCCCGAAGAATACAGACAGTGGAAGACTGTGTATCTGAACGGCCTTAAAGAGGTTGAGGGATGGTCTGAGGTCCTGGGCGAGACCCTGCCGTTCTTCGGAAAAGGCGAGAATGAGAACATTACCTTTATCGGATACAATCTCACCTACTATTATTCAATTACCAAAGACAAGAATGTCGGTGCGCTCCTTGCAGGGATCACACCTCAATCCACAACTGAACTTCCGGACAGAAAGACCGTTCCTTTGGAGATCACATACGGCCCCGGAAAGATCACCGTGACATCACCGGAGGACGGCGTAAACACTTCTCTGGCTATTCATGACATGTTCAGCGGCAATTTCTCAAGCCGCAACCGCCTCATATTCACAGACAGGGGAACCACCGAGATCAGCATGCATTATCCTTATCTGATCCAGGGTATCCTGATGTCGGTTGCAGGTGTTGCCGTTACTGCGGTCATCGCTATGCTGGTCAAGCCGCGCGGGAAAAATGAAGACTGATTTATTGTCTGAAATGCCTGTATCTTTTTGGATGCTGTTTCTATAATATCTTATTGAATCTGCGTGGTTACCGGCGTCATGCCGGACGCTTTGAATGAATCGGGAGAGTATTAGAAGTGGTTGATATGGACGGTATCTGGACGGCCCTTCTCGGCCTTTGCGCGGGAATGGCCATGTTCCTTTACAGCATAAAGATGACCAGCGGCAGCCTTGAGGTTATCGCCATCGCGGGATATGAGGGAATACTCGAAGACAAGAAACTCAGCCTTTCAGAGAAGGCGCGCGCTGAAGTCGCCCAGATGGAAAAGACGATCACTGAAGCATGCAATTCCATGGTCAAATCAAAGACTTCCGCAGTACATATCAAGATGGCACAGGTCGAGCAGAAGATCGACGATCTTACCGACATGTACCGTGAGCATCAGCTCGAAAGGCTCAAGTCCGGAGTGTGCTCGGGCGATGCCTGCGTCATTTATTCGGAAATGCTTACGGACTTTGAACGTTTGGGCGATCACATGCTCAGCATCGCAGAGGCGGCTGCAGAGACCGGCATCGTATCATTCGGCGTTAAGAAATTAGAGCTTCCCGGAAGCGCTGAAAAGCCGGCAGCCAAAGCTGCGGCAGATCATGCGTGAGGCTTGGTATGAACATGCAGACTGAAGAAAAAGAAAAGGTAAATGTGGTTCTTTTCGAGCCCGAGATACCTCAGAACACCGGAAACATCATGAGGACATGTGTTGCTGCCGGATGCGGACTTCACATTATAAAGCCGATCGGATTTGACATCGAAGACCCGAAGTTCAGGAGAGCCACCACCAATCACATCACATGGGCTGACTACAAGTTGTACGATGACTGGAAGAGCTTTGCTGATGCAAATGACGGTGAGTATTTTTTCATGACAAGGTACGGAAAGGTTCCTCCCTCTGATATCGATTTCAAGTCGGCAGGGGAGAACGGAAAAATATTCCTGGTCTTCGGCAAGGAGAGCACGGGGATACCCGGAGAGATACTCCGTGCTAATATGGACAGATGCTTCAGGATCCCCATGGCTGAGGAATGCAGATGCCTTAACCTTTCTAATGCCTGTGCAGTGGCGGTGTATGAAGTCATGAGGCAGCTTGATTATCCGGGACTTTCCAGGTCTGAAGCGATAAAAGGGGAAGATTTCCTGGAAAAGAACTATTCTTACGATGAGACTCTAAAGAAAAAGAGATAAAAATAATCTGTTTGAGTTTTATGATTTCGGTTAAAATTTCTTAACCGATTGTTTCCAGTGCATAAATCGTTGATTAAAACAAATTCTGCTTGCAGAATTTACAATCGAATTATGCTAAGTTCGGTTTTGACAGTTTTAAGGACCTTGTGTTTTGAGGGAATCGTCCGGTTCGTTTACTGGTATCCGGCCCTCATGGCCTTGATGTGGGTTTTGGGATCCATAATCTTTTACAGGTCTAACGAAAAGAAGGGAGCCCTTCCGCTTAAGGAGACACCTTTCGTTTCTATTTTGATGCCTGCTCATAATGAAAGCGACATCCTTTACAACGTCGTCAAAGAGATGAACGAACTCAACTATCCGAATTATGAGATCATACTCATAAATGACGGAAGCACCGACGATACCGGAGACGTTTTGCGCAAGCTGGCACGGATGTACAAAAGGGTCCGCGTTATCGATCTCAAGCCGAACTGCGGAAAAGCAAACGCATTGTATCTCGGACTCATTGCCTCTAAAGGCGAGATACTTGTCGGTGTTGATGCTGACTCTTACCTTGATAAGAACGCATTGAGATATCTGGTATCCCATTTTGTAAACGAAAATAACGGAGAGCGCGTAGGCGCGGTTACCGGCAATCCCCGTGTGCGCAATCGCGGCACATTGCTCGGAAAACTCCAGCTCTGTGAATATGCCAGCATTATCTCCCTGATAAAGAGAACGCAAAGGGTTCTCGGAAAAGTCATGACGGTGTCGGGCGTATGCGTTGCATACCGCAAAAAAGCGCTTCTCGAATGCGGTTTCTGGGACAGGGACATGATGACCGAAGATATCGCGGTCACATGGAAGCTCGAGAAGAACTTCTGGGATGTCAGATACGAGCCTAGGGCATTGTGCTGGATGCTGGTCCCGGAAACGATAAAAGGACTCTGGAGACAGAGAAAGCGCTGGGCAGGCGGCGGACTTGAAGTAATCTTCAGGCATTGGGACATCTTCAGACACTGGAGAAGCCGCAGGATGTTCCCCATCTACATCGAACAGATCTGTTCGTTCTTCTGGTCAGTTTGCTGGCTGATACTTACGCTGATCCTTTTGATCATGGAGATCATGGGCAAACAGGTCTTTACCGAATACCTGTGGAAAAGCCAGTTCCTGTCATTTGTATGCCTGTTCCAGTTTGCTGTTGCAGTATGGCTTGAGTCGCACTATGACAAGAACATCATCAAGAACACATGGTCGGTCGTATGGTATCCGATCGTTTACTGGTACGTAAACGTCTTTATCACACTGACAGCTCTTTTCAAGGCGCTGCTTCCCAAAAAGAAACTTGCGACATGGAAGTCGCCTGACCGCGGCATTACGGCTTCGAACGCAGCAAATCAACTGCCTGCCGACATCGATGTCACTCAGCATGAAGAGGAAAAAGCTTTCGTTTCTTATGATGACATAAAGATCAGCAGACTGATACAGGCGTTCTCTTCCAATCCCGAAAATGCGGACATCACTTCGCCTCTGGTAGACGGAACGCTGGAAAGTCCGGTCATCGATTCCAATTCATCAAAACACATCGAAAACCACACTAAACAGAAAGCTATCAGGCAGATAATAGAATTCATCCTGACCGCAGTAGCCTGGATATACATGATCATCTACTGGGTTTTCATGATGTACGGAATATTCTGTGATCTTACGGGAAGGCCGATAAGAGAGTTCTGGATCTACAACAGCTCAACGATACATCAGACAGAACACTACTTTTTCATCCTGTTCATTGCGTTCCTGATCGAGATACTTGTGCTGATAATATGGAAAGAATACAACTATCACAGATTCGGCAAGCTGAAAAGGCGCAAGTTCAAGCCTGATGTTCTTGATAAGGAGATCGATGATTACTTTGAGCTTAAAGAAGACATCAAGAATGCACTTCACAATGACAAGTACATTATCCTTTACAAGAATCCCATCCCGGAGGGCATAGGCCAGGGAAGAGGGAACAAAAAAAGACGCCCCGCAGAGAATGACTCATCTGCAGGACGTCCGGGTAACCGTTAATTAAAGTTTATTCACCGAAAGTAACTACATAACCACCGACGTTGAGAGCAGAATCTGCTGAATCGATGATGTTGTCTCTGTTGGCTCTTGAACGGCTCAGGCTGCGGCTTCTGGAAATGCTCATGCTGCGGCTGCGGCTGACTGAACGGCTGAGAGAACGGCTTACAGAGCTGTAAGATCTCGTGAGGCTGGTAGAACCGAAAATAGCGATCGTGTACAGAAGACCGATGGCGCATCCGATGATCGAAAGAACGAAACCTGTGATAGCCATGCCCTTACCGTTGGGATTCTTGAAAGAAAGGATTCCGAGGACAAGGCCTGCAACTGCGATAAGAATACCGAAGACAGGGATCCAGCAGAAAACGAGTCCGCAGATACCGAGAATGAGAGAAGTGATGGCAAGAGCCTTGCTTCCGCCGGCAGGCTGCTGATAGATAGGCTGCTGGTATGCTGGCTGCTGATAAACAGGCTGCTGGTAAACGGGCTGTACGGGCTGTGCAGGCTGAACAGGCTGTGCTGCTTCCGCACCTGATGTTGATCTTACCGCTGCACCGCAATTAGGGCAGATCGCGCTGCCGTCAGCGATCTGTGATCCGCAATTTTCACAAAACATAATCTTTTCCTCCTTTATTACAACACCTTGTTAAGGAACGATATCAATCTTTCATTCTTGGGATTGGTGAAGATCTGTTCCGGTGTGTTTTCCTCGATTATTTTACCACAATCCATAAAAATAAC
Source organism: Saccharofermentans sp. (assembly GCA_024682215.1). Taxonomy (GTDB): domain Bacteria; phylum Bacillota; class Clostridia; order Saccharofermentanales; family Saccharofermentanaceae; genus Saccharofermentans. The sequence goes on from JAIKZM010000171.1 coordinate 41,142, forward strand.
ACGGGTTCCGACTTCGCGCGCGAAGCCCATTTCGTGTGTTACGCATACCATGGTCATTCCGGACTTGGCGAGCTGCTTCATGACCTCGAGAACTTCTCCGACCATTTCGGGGTCGAGGGCGCTGGTAGGCTCGTCGAACAGCATTACGTCAGGTTCCATTGCCAAGGCTCTGACGATCGCTATCCTCTGCTTCTGGCCGCCGGAAAGCTGTGACGGATAAGCATCGGCCCTGTCCTGCAGACCTACTCTGCCAAGAAGGATCTTTGCTCTCTTTTCTGCTTCGATCTTTGATATCCCGCGGAGCTTTATGGGTCCGAGCGTCATATTCTTCAAGATGGTCAGGTGAGGGAAGAGGTTGAAATGCTGGAAGACCATTCCCATCTTCTGTCTGAGCTTGTTGATATCCGTCTCTTTGGAAGTGATGTCCGTTCCGTTGAAGGTTATCGTTCCTGAGGTCGGACGTTCAAGCAGATTGAGCGAACGCAGGAACGTCGATTTTCCCGAACCAGAAGGTCCGATGACAACTACGACCTCGCCTTTTTTTATGTCGGTAGTAATACCGTCGAGAGCTTTTATTTCCTCGCCGTTGTAGTACTTTTTGAGATCTTTTACCGAGATGATCACATCTCCCTTTTCAGCGTTCACTGTTTCTCAGCCTCCTTTCAAGCAGCGTCACGAGCTTCGAGAAGAAGATGACGATGACAAGGTAAATGGCCGCGACCGCTATGAGCGGCATGAACGCGGAATAAGTTCTTGATCTTATGATGTCTCCGCCCTTGGTAAGGTCCTGGAGACCAACGTAACCTGATACTGAAGTCTCTTTGATGAGAACGATGAATTCATTCGCAAGAGCGGGGAGGACATTCTTGAAAGCCTGGGGGATGATGATGTAGATCATGGTCCGGATGTATCCGAACCCCAGGGATCTTCCGGCTTCAAACTGGCCTATGTCTATGCTCATGATACCGCTTCGGATGATCTCGGCGACATATGCGCCGGAGTTGATCCCGAAAGCGAGGATCGCGACGAGAACTTTGTTGTTGGATGCGGCGAAGATGATGAAATAAGCGATCATGAGCTGTACTACGACAGGCGTTCCGCGTACTACAGTGAGATACAGGTTGGACAGGACATTCAGTCCCGCAAGCAGAACTTTAAGGAAACCCGGACGGAGTTCATCGGCGAGTTTGTCATGTGAAGACCTGATGAGCGCAACGATTATTCCGAGCAGGATACCGAGAAGCGCAGCGAAAAAAGTGACTTCGAATGTGACGCCGAGACCTTTTATCAGGTACTGATACCTGTCTTTTGTGATGAAGTTGTTTATGAAATCATCACGGAGCTTATTCCACAGGTCACCTAACCAACCGGATGAAGACTGCTCAGCTGCCTCACCCGCAAGGGTGATAACACCTGCATAAGCTTTAGACAATATGGAAATCATCTGAACAGTTCCCCCGCAAAAAAACAAGTTCTTCTATTGTAAATAAGAAAACCGCGGAAATAAAGACCTATTTCCGCGGTTTGTGATCAGTTTGATACTGCTAAGACTTATTTAGTGGGAATGTACTTCTCGATGATCTTAGCGATGGTGCCATCCTTTGTGAGCTCGTCGAGAGCATTGTTGATGGCAGTGAGAAGAGCCTCGTTATCCTTGCTGATAGCGATAGCATATTTCTCTTCCGTGAAAGGTGTAGAAAGGATCGAAAGACCCTTGTTTGCTTCTACATATGCCTTAGCGGGCTCGTTGTCGATGCAGATGGCGTCGATCTTGCCTGCGAGAAGAGCAATGACAGCATCATTGCCGTTCTTGAAACGGTCGATCCTGTCTTCGCCTACGCCGCCGTTCTCGGCATCAGACATGTAGATATCGCCTGTTGTGCCTGACTGAACGCCGACCTTGTACTTGCCCTTTACGAGATCGTCGATCGTCTTGATCTCGGAGCCTTCCTTAACGATGATGGACTGGATGCCTGTAGCGTAAGAAGTTGAGAAGTTAACGGACTTAAGTCTGTCTTCAGTAACTGTCATGCCTGCGCATCCGATATCGTACTTGCCTGACTGAACGCCTGCGATGATGGAATCAAATTCAACATCCTCGATAACGAGCTCGAGTCCGAGCTTGTCAGCAACAGCCTTTGCGATCTCAGCGTCGATGCCTACGATCTTCTCGCCCTCATGGAATTCATACGGAGGGAAAGTAGCATTTGTAGCCATAGTGAGCTTGCCGGCATTAACTGTCTTGATCTCTGCCTTTGATTCTGCAGCGGAGGTCTCGGATTCAGAAGCCTTTGATTCAGCAGCTGTTGTTGTCTCGGAAGAGGCAGCAGTTGTAGAAGCTGCGGGTGTCTTGGAGCATGAAGCAAGACCGAAGCAGAATGAAGCCGCAATGATAACGGACATCAGTTTGCGTGTGAAAGTTTTCATAACACTAACTCCTTTTAGTAAAAAGTGAACAAAAGTATATTATCCCTGCAAATTGCCGGCGGTAAATTCACAATTCTCTCAAAAACCATCTTTAAAAGAGCCTTGGCATTATGCAGTTTTATGTTGATTTTTAAGCTCTGAAGCTCAATTTCAGTTGCCGTTTATCTTTCTTTTAATGTAAAATAGATACTTAAGTAAAAGATGATCTATTAAAGGCGGCACTTCATATGAAACGCATATTGATACTAGGTTGTAACGAGATAACAAAACGCCTCGTTCTGGCGCTTTGCGCAGACCGTTCGCTCGCGTCGGGGATCGCTCTGGCTTCCGAGAACAGAGAAGACTGCGATGACTTGAAAGATCTCGCGTTCAGGCGCGGATTCCGTGTCACGACATCGGCGATCAACTTAAGCAATCCCGAAAGCTGGAAGATGATGGTAAAGATCATCGCACCGGAGCTCATAGTCAATCTGATGCCCGCCGAGCACACGCAGGCTGCCATGGATATGGCTGCCGAGGTTGGTGCTGACTATATCGACGGACGTCTTTGCGGCGTTTCTTTAATGCCGACGCCCACTTCGCTGCTCTCAGAGCAGTTCAAGAAATTCGGTTCGTTCCAGCATGCCAAGAAGACCGCGGTATGCGGATGCGGATTTAACCCGGGTGTCATTTCGACCATTACGAGAAGTGCGGCAACGCATGATTTCTTCGAGGTTAAATCAGTTGATTTCTGCGTCGTTCCGGGAGATTCTCAGGGCAAGACCGAGACGAAGGAAGAGGTGGCTGAGAATGATCATGTCGACGTCCTCTATTCCGAAGACATCAAGAATCCCAATGCCGGAAAGGGAGTCAGTGCTGCCCAGCCCGTCATCTATATCAAAGAGGGCAAGGCAACCCAGACGGAGGAATTTTCAAGAGGAGGCAAGTCCTCCGGAGGCAGGCAGGTCTATATGACATCCAATCCCGTCATCACGGATTTCCTCAAGGAGATCCCCGATATCAAGGATGTTGCATATTTTGAGCCTGTCGTCAGAAGTGAAGGCCGCAAGGTCCCCACGGAAAAGATCGAGATGCTCAGATCTCTGGGACTTCTTTCGGATAAACCGGTCAGGGTCGGCAACGTCAACGTCAAGCCGATCGATCTCGTGGCAGAGATCCTGCCCAAGAGAATGGCGGAGACCGTCACTTCCGAAGAGACCAAAGACATTGTATATAAAGGCGAAGCAAGCTATGAGATATACGTAACCGGCCAGAAGAACGGCAAGGTGCTGACCAGACTCTATAAGATCACCGCAGATAACGATCAGATCCGCGACAAGTACGGAGTATCCGCGCTCGAGTATCTTGACGGTTCGGCGATAATTGCGGGAGTCAAGCTCATGTGCCTTGATAAGTGGTCCAAGCCCGGCGTGTTCACACCGGCTGCGTTCCCCGCCGATCTTTACTATGAAGCGCTCAAGAAGGAAGGAATTACCGTCGAGGAAGGAGAGAGCCAGCCGCTCTGATCTCTTTCCAGAACACTGAATGCAGGAGAAAAGATGATGGATTTCAATGATCCCGCAACGAGAGAGAAGATCGATAAGATCGTCATAGACACCATCCGCAAGTATTCAACGGATACCGTCTATTTTAAGGACAGGGATTCCAGGTTCGTCTGGAACAGCCTTGGTCACATTCAGCAGCTTGGTGCGAAATCTCCTGAAGAGGTTTTAGGCAAGACGGATTTTGATTATTTCCCAAAGGACTTTGCGCAGTCTGCAAGGGAGACCGAACTCACGATCATGCAGACTGGTGTTCCGATCATCAACATGATCGAGGAACTTGTGCTTGATGACGATAACATCAAGTATTACATGTGCTCCAAGTATCCGCTTTACGATGACGACGGCAGGATCATCGGAACATGGGGATCGAGCAAGGACGTAACTGATCAGAAGAATCTTGAGAAGGAGCTTCAGATCTCATACTCGAAGATGGAACTTCTCACAAGAGTCGATGACCTGAGCGGACTTTACAACCGCAGATATCTCTATGAGGAGCTCGAAAAGTACGCGAGCATGTATGTCGAGCGCGAGGATAATTCCACTTTCTCGATAATCGTATTAGATCTTGATGACATGAAGTTCTTCAATGACCAGAACGGCCAGCAGAACGGAGATCTGCTCCTTAGATATGTCGCTGACATCCTGCTGACCAATACGAGAAAAGCGGATACCTGCTTCAGGACCGGCGGTGACGAGTTTGCGGTCGTTCTTCCGGATACCGACAAGGTTGCGGCGCTGGCTGTCGCCAAGAAGATAATCAAGCAGATCTCGAGCGAACCTTTCGCCATAGAGACCAAGAGGGTCAGCATTTCAGGATCAGCCGGAGTTGCCGCGTTCAACAAGAACGATCCGGATATCACCGATATCCTTTCGAGGGCTGAACGCAAACTCAACAAGTCCAAGCGCGAAGGCAAGAACCAGGTTTCAGTCTGATATAGAGATTAATAAGTATTTATAAGCGGGATGCGCCTATTCTGGACGCGCCCGCTTTTATCATCTCGCGGGCAGCTTCTTCGGAGCGGATCCCTCCGGCAGCCTTGACCTTTACATCAGCACCGGTGTTGGAGCTCATGAGAGCGACATCTTCAACAGTGGCGCCTGCTGTGCCGAACCCGGTGGACGTCTTGATGAAATCGGCTCCTGCCTCGGTGACGATCCTGCAAAGAGCGGTCTTCTCGTCCTCTTCAAGACAGCATGTCTCGATTATCACTTTGAGGATCGCGCCCTTTGAGTGAACAGCCTCAGCTATGAGTCTGATCTCGCGTGCGACTTCATCCATGCGTCCTGATTTAACGAAGTTGATGTTTATGACCATGTCGATCTCGGAGGCGCCGCTGTCGCAGGCTTCAACTGCCTCGTATATCTTGGAACCCGTGGTTGAGTAGCCGTTCGGGAATCCGATCACCGTGCATACCGCCATGCGTCCCGCGGATGCGGCAACGGCATCCTTGACGAAGCAGGGAGGGATGCAGACCGATGCGCAGCCCTGTGAGACGGCTTTCTCGATCAGAGCCTTGATGTCTTCTGTAGTGGCTGTCGTCTTGAGATTTGTCAGGTCGACATAACTCATGATATTGCTTTCGGAAGGCGTATTGGAACCGGCGGCGGGAGCGAAACTGCGCCCGTATTTCCTGCCGAGGAGCGATGTCAGGACTATGTTTGCAATGTTTCCGAATCCGGCGAGCTCACCCATGTTATGAGGAACATTGTAGCCTTCTCCGTATATCAGGAGCGGCACGCATTCACGCGAATGGTCAGTTGACTCGGTTGAAGGGTCGCATCCGTGGTCTGCCGTGATAATGAGCAGATCATCCTGTTTCAGGCTGTCGATTATACCGCCGAGCGCGTCATCGAACTCGTGCATCGCCTCGCAGTATCCCTTGATATCGTTGCGGTGGCCATATTTCATGTCGAAATCGACGAGGTTTACGAAACAGAGACCTTTGAAGTCACGCTTGGTCATGGAGACCAGCTTTGCGATGCCTTCTGTGTTTCCTGAAGTAGGGTTGGATTCGGTTATTCCCCTTCCTGCAAAAAGATCATAGATCTTTCCTACGGAGATCACGTCGAGGCCGGCATCTTTGAGAATATCGAGCATGGTTGAAGACGGAGCTTCGAGCGAATAGTCGTGGCGCCTGGGTGTTCTTTCGAAATTACCGGGAGTGCCCGTGAAAGGCCTTGCGATCACGCGTCCGACCGCATGCTCGCCTTTCATTATCGCTCTTGCCTTCTCGCAGATGTCATAGAGTTCCGCGATCGGGACTATGTCCTCATGTGCCGCAATCTGAAGTACGCTGTCAGCCGAGGTGTATACGATGAGCTTGCCGGTGCTCATGTGTTCTTCGCCGTAGTCGGCAATGACCGCGGTTCCGCTGTAGGGCTTGTTGCAGAGGATTTCTCTTCCTGTGGCCTTGGAGATGGCCTCGATGATCTCATCGGGGAAGCCGTCCGGATATGTCGGCAGCGGTTTGCCGGACATGACGCCTGCGATCTCCCAGTGCCCTATGGTGGAATCCTTTCCAGCTGAAAGCTCGCGGACACGGGCATAAGAGCCTATGGGGGAGAATACTTTTTTCTGTTTCGAGACATAATCCGTTATACGAGGATCGTTTTCGCAGTCTATTGCAAGAAGGCCCATCTTTTCGAGATTCGGGAAAGGCCTGTCGGAATATGAAAGGACCGCAGCCAGTGTGTTGCTGCCCGCATCATTGAATCTTTCGGCGTCCGGAGCACCTCCTATGCCGAAACTGTCAAGTACGATGAGAAATACGCGATCAGCCATTTCTTCACAACCTCCTGATAAACTCTTTTCGATAATTATAGCAATTTATCGAAAAACCCGATTCCTTACAAAAATCCCGATAAAAAAACTGTTCTTAAAGTATAATTCTATTGTTAAACAAGTTCGGAGGAACGGAACATTGAATCTTAAGATCAGGGCAACAGCTGCGGCGTTAACTGCCGCACTCCTTTTAACTGCCGGCTGCCACAAAAAGCCGGAAGTTACGATCCCGTCCGGAACAACGGCACCTACGGAATCCGAAACGGTTACGGAATCAACTTCGGAAAGCACGGAAGAAACATCCGCGGAACCGGAACAGACGACATATGTCACATATACCGAATATGGCAACGGCGCATTCCCTTGGAAAGTCAGGAATGTCATTCTCAAAAACTCGGTGAACGTTGACGGCGCCATTCATACATACGACGGCGTGAAAGGACTTGATTCCGGCTGGCACGGCACACACTGGATCGATGTCACAAGCTGGATGATGGAGCTTCACAACTACAAGATCGGTGACGATTATCTGAAGTGCGGCGCACCCGAATTCAGATATCATGTCATTACCTGCAGCAACGACGTTAAGATCACGTTTGTTCCTGCCAAGGAACTTGAAAAGAAGAACTATGACGGTTTCGACGTGCCTGATGAAGTGCCTGTTGCAATGGCAAACATAGAGATCTCTCTTCCGAGCGGTTTCAAGATCGTCATCGCGGACGGCGGAGACGATGAGGAGTTCGACATATCCGGTTCAGGCAGAGGATGGTATCTGACCCGCGATCAGATCGCAGTGGCAGAATACCTGTTGGAGTGCCTCGAGAAAGATCCTTCCACGGATCCGCTCTCGGATATTTTCGAGCACAAGACACTTAACAAGACAAATACTTATACATTCTGATCTCAGGGGAATTATGGAAGACGAACTTACTTTTGATGATCTGGACCTGTCGCCTGAAATAATGGCATCCCTGAAGAAGATGGGCGTTAAGCGCCCTACTACCGTTCAGCAGAAGGCTATCCCGCTCCTCATGGACAACATGAGCGTGATCGCCAAAGCGCCTACCGGTACGGGAAAGACATTTGCGTTCGGTATACCGATACTCGAATACCTTAATATGGATGCAAGATTCGTTCAGGCTCTCATCATGAGCCCGACGAGGGAACTTGCCCTTCAGATTACATCTGAACTCAAGGGCCTTGCCCGCAACATTCAGGGATTCCGCATCGCGTCTCTGATCGGCGGACAGAGCATGAACGTGCAGAAGGAAAAACTCGCGAAAAAGCCTCAGGTCATCGTTGCAACGCCGGGAAGGCTTCTTGACATGGTCGGCAGGAATTTCGTGGATATCTCACAGATATATACGCTTGTTCTCGATGAGGCGGACGAAATGCTCAAGATGGGCTTTATCCGCGATATCAGGCGCATAATGGCGCTTACTCCCGCAGACAAGCAGATAGCGCTCTTCTCGGCGACGATGCCGAGGGAGATCCAGGATATCACCTGGGAATTCATGGAGGGCGCTGCGGAAATAGATGTCATGCCCAAAGCTGAGGACCATCCCGACATCGATGAATACATCATCGAGTGCCCTGAGAAGGACAAGCTCAGCGCGATAATGAGGATAATGGCGAAGGAAGATCTGAAGAAGGTGATCGTTTTCTGTAATACGAAGGATCAGACTTCAAAGGTCGGAGCAAGGCTTTCCGCCAACGGCCTTTCTGCAAAAGTCCTTCACGGTGATATCGGACAGGGTACGAGAAACCGCGTGATGGATGCTTACCGCGCCGGCAAGTTCGATGTCCTCGTTGCTACAGACGTTGTAGCCAGAGGCATAGATGTTGATGACATCGAAGCGGTATTCAATTATGACATCCCCAAGGAGAATGAACTCTATCTTCACCGTATCGGCCGTACTGCGCGTGCGGGAAAATCGGGAAAGGCATTCTCGCTCGTTGCTTTCCTTGAACGTGACAGGATGGATGAGATAGTCAGATATACCAGGACGGATCCGAAGCCTTACGAGCTCTGATCAGTTTGCTTTCTTTGAAAACAATCCCTTAAATGCACCCTTGTAGGTCATCGGAGTAAGGAAGATGATCAGAGGGAACAGTTCGAGGCGCCCTGCCAGCATATCAAAGATAAGTACCCATTTTGATAATCCTGACAGGAAAGAGTAGTTGCATGTAGGACCCACGAGCGAAAGACCCGGTCCGATGTTGTTGATCGTTGCCGCTACGGCCGTGAAAGTCGTCACGAGGTCATGTCCCTCAAAACTTACGATCATCGCGGAAGCCGTGAATATCAGCAGGAAGACAAAGAAATATACCGAAACGGAACGCTCAAGTTCAGGATCGATGGTCTTGCCGTCGATCTGAACCTTTTTGACTGCCCTGGGGTTGATGTAACTGCTGATTTCCCTTGCGATCATCTTGGCTCTGATCTGCAAGCGCGAGACCTTAACGCCGCCGCCGGTCGAACCTGCACATGCTCCGCAGAACATAAGACATACCATTATCAGCTTTGAGAGTGTGGGCCATTTGTCGAAATCCGTCGTGGCGAATCCTGTCGTGGTGATCACGGTAGCTACCTGGAAGAAAGCGTGTCTTGCTGCTTCTGCCGATCCGCCCGTTATCTTCAGGACATTGATCGTTATGGTTATGGTGGAAATGAGGATTATCGCGAGATAAACCTTTACTTCACTGAGCTTGAGCGCTTTGCCGGGCTGCTTTGCTATGATCAGATAGTAGAAGTTGAAGTTGATACCGAAGAGTATCATGAACACCGCGACTATCCACTGGATGTGCGGGGCATAGGAAGCGAAACTGTCATTTCTTATGCCGAAACCGCCCGTGCCGGCAGTGCCGAAAGCAGAGCAGATACTGTCAAAGATAGGCATTCCGGCAAAGCACAGTACCAGGATCTCAAAGATGGTGAGCGCCAGATAGATCAGATAAAGGGCTTTGGCAGTGGAACGCACCTTGGGGACAAACTTGCCTACGGAAGGACCGGGGCTCTCTGCTTTCATAAGGTTCAGGTTCGAGCCCCCCGACATCGGGACTACGGCCAGAAGGAATACCAGAACGCCCATTCCGCCTATCCAGTGTGTCAGGGATCTCCACATGAGCGAGATGTGTGACATTGCTTCAACGTTTGTAAGGATGCTGGCTCCGGTAGTGGTAAAGCCTGATACGGTCTCGAACACGGCATCCGTGAACGAAGGGATCTCGCCTGTGACCATGAAGGGAAGAGCACCGAGGATCGAAAGAGCGATCCAGCTTAATGCGGTCGCTATGCAGCCGTCCTTCAGATAGATCGTTACTTTTCCGGGTTTGTTCTTTGAAATGAGCAGTCCGGCCGCGATAAAGAAGATCGCGAAAAGAGCATAGATAACGGAATTCCTGAGTTCACCGTAGATGAGTCCGCACATTACGGGCAAGAGCATGAGAATGCCCTCGATGGCCATGACTTTGCCAAGGATGTAGAGCTGCAGTCTTATCTTCATCTCAGTATGTCAGAGATCTCCGTGAATCCCTTTTTCGTGGTAACTACCATGACGTTGTCACCGATGTTGATCTGGTCAGAACCTGTGGGAACGATGATCTTTCCGTCACGGCCGATGAAGGAAATGATGAGTCCCGGCTTAAGCTGAAGATCCTTAAGCATGACACCGGTAACCCTGGATGCTTCCCTGATCTTGAATTCGCAGGCTTCTGCCCTGTCTCCGAAAAGACTGTACATGACTTCGAGATTGCTTCCGATCTTAGCCTGCCTGGATCTTGCGCTGGAGATGATCCTCTCAGCGGTTATGTACTTGGGGTAGATCACGCTTCCGAGCTTCAGGCTTTCGATAGCTTCCGTGAAGGTGATCTTATTGATCTTTGTAATGGCTTTGGCAGTGGAGACCGCCTTGGTATGAAGAGCGAGCATGATGTTCTCTTCATCGAGTCCGGTGAGAGCGATGACCGAGTCGACTTCTTTGATGCCGGCCTCTTCGAGGAGCGATTCGTTGGTTCCGTCGCCTTTCAGTATCGTTGCCTTAGGGAGAAGGTCGCACAGTTCCTCGCAGCGTTCCGGGTCTTTTTCGATAATGGTTACGTCAATGCCCGATTTGATAAGGAGATCTGACAGATAGTAGGCGCATGTGCCTCCGCCTACTATCAGGGAACTCTTAACGGATCTTGTGTTGAATCCTATCGACTTAAGGAAGTTGAAGTTTGTCTTACGCGTGCTGATATAGGAAATGATGTCGCCTGACTTGAGCTCAAAGCCGCCGTTAGGGATCGTGAAATCAGCGCCGCGCTCAACGCCTACGATCAGGATGTCATTGGTGATGTTCTGACCGAGGTACGCGATCGTCTTGCCGTCGAGTATGTTGCCTTCGGGTATCTGTATCTTAACGAGTTCAGCCTGGCCGTGGGCAAAAGAGTTGACTGATAAGGCGGCAGGGAGAAAGAGAAGACGGGAAGCCTCAACGGCAGCCTCGTATTCCGGATTGATGATCATCTCGATACCGAGCTTTGAGCGGAGGTAATTTACGTCGCTGATGTACTCGGGATTCCTTACACGCGCAATTGTGGAAAGATTCTTATTGAACTGTTTTGCGATGGTGCAGCAAAGCAGATTGAGCTCATCGGACTCGGTAACGGAAATAAACAGATCCGTATCCGAGATGCCGGCTTCAACGAGGACTTCGTGGCTCGCGCCGCTTCCGGTTATGCACATGCAGTCGCAAAGATTTGCAAGCTGCGTGAGCCTTTCTTCGTTTTTGTCGATAATGACCAGATTATGTCCCTCATCGGCGAGACGGTTAACAAGAGTGTCTCCAACCTTGCCTGCGCCTACGACGATGATCCTAAGTCCCCTTTTCGCCATTCTAACTTCCCTGTTTCAAAAAAATGCCCCTGAACTTACACCCGATGCCGTCAGATCCCGAAAAGAGCTTTGACGGCTTCTTTGTTGACGCTTGAACCGATGACGACGATCTTGCCGGAAACGTCTGCGGCTCCAGTACGTACGTCCGACTCTCCGGGTACGTAGTCAAAGTGGATCCACTCGCCGTTCTCGCCGGCAACTATGCCCTTTGAACGCAGGATCATGCCGTACTTGGCATTTTCGTCAAGAGATGCGAGGGCAGTCTTGATCTCATCCTGGGTGAAGTGTCTTGATGTCTCGAAGCCGATGGAATCGAAGACCTCGTCAGCGTGGTGGTGATGGTGGTGCTCATGCTCATGTTCGTGATCATGATCATCATCCTCGTCATGATCGTGATGGTGGTGATGATGCTCGTGCTCGTCATCGTCATCGTCGTCATCATCGTCGTGATGATGGTGGCCTTTGCACTCATCGCAGTCGCAATCCTCACCGTGATCGTGGTGATGATGGTGATGCTCGTGCTGCTCTGCTTCGAGAAGGGCAGCAGCCATGTCGGCAGCTGTAAGAGGCTCTTCGATGGCCTTGAGGATCTGAACGCCTGAGAGGTCATCCCAGGGTGTTGTGATGATCTGTGAATGATCGTTGATGGCACGGATGAGTTCGATTGCCTGGTCGAGCTTCTCCTGGGAGATGTTGCCTGTACGGCTGAGGATGATCGTTCCGGCATACTTGATCTGGTTCTCATAGAACTCCTTGAAGTTCTTGAGATAGATGCGGCACTTTGAAGCGTCGATGACTGTAACGGTTCCGCAGATCTCTGTGCCTTCAACGCGCTTTACGGCAGCGACTACGTCGGAAAGCTTGCCTACGCCTGAGGGTTCGATGAGGATCCTGTCGGGAGAGAACTTCTCGATTACTTCCTGAAGTGCTGTGCCGAAATCTCCTACCAGGCTGCAGCAGATGCAGCCGGAATTCATCTCCGTGATCTCGATGCCTGATTCCTTGAGGAAGCCGCCGTCGATGCCGATCTGACCGAATTCGTTCTCAATGAGAACGAGCTTTGCTCCGTTGTATCCGTCTGCAATGAGCTTTTTGATGAGCGTTGTCTTGCCTGCTCCCAGGAATCCTGAGAAAATGTCTACCTTTGTCATATATATCGCCTCTTTCTTAATTGAAATAGATTACGTCGTTATCGGGCTTTGAAGTGAGTGCGTACTGCTCTGCCTGGAGGCAGGGAACAGCGATCTTCTGGCCGTCCGGGGTCTTGTCTTCGAAATATCTGATGGTGCCGGTTACCTTGAGCCACTGGCCTGCGGGGAAGCCGGGCTTGATCTGATAGAGGCAGAGGATGCCCATCGGCTGAAGGTCGGCAGCGCAGCATGTATATGCCTGGCGCTCCAGGGCAAAAGCCTTTCCCTGGTATTCGGGGATCGGGACAGCCTCTCCGATGAGGCTGACTCTCTTGCCCTCATAGCGGGACCTGTTATCCATGGAATCGGTGTAGAAGAGACCGAAATCGTCTGCCGGGATATGGCATGGATCCTGCTTAAGGTCGTAGGGGAGATGGTCTTCAATCCTGACGATCTCGTTATCCGTTGATACGAAATTGATGCTCATGCCGGGGTTGACTGCCTTGACCGAAGCTCTCATCTTGGGGAGATTGTCGTTGTCAGGGTCAACGCGGTTGAATATGACAGTGTCGCCGTATCTGTAATAATCGGCGAAGAAAGTCGTCATGTTCTTGAGTGAATTGCTGTATGTGGAAGCGTCGATAACGACGACTGCCGCGGCAAGCGCCCAACGCTCGGGGACGTCTACCTTTTCGAAGAATTCCGCAGGGGAGACTGTGCCGTTCCACTCGATGAAGACTACGGAGGGAGCGTACTTTTTCTCGATATCGAAGGTCATCTCCTTGGTAACTTCGTCAGTCTCGCAGTTGATTACCACGGGCTTGACGCCGCCCAAATGCTCTTCGTCGTATTCCTCGTCGCCCTCTTCGGTGCAGATGACGACGGACTTGCGGTTCTTGAAATTATCGTTGGTCAGCCATGAACAGATGCAGGAAGTCTTGCCGCTGTCAAGAAAGCCCGTAAAAAAATAAACCAGACAATCATCCATATATTCATACCTCTTTTATATCACGTGTATTATTTTGTTCTCTGTCTGTAATTATTTCAAGCAAAAAAAGGTATAAAATCATACAAGTAAATCTTGGGCTTTTAGGAGAAATAATGAATTCTGTCACCATCGGCGGTGTAAAGATACCGGGAATCGTTGCGCTTTCGCCAATGGCGGGAGTGAGCCACATCGCGTACAGGGGGATCTGCAGGGAAATGGGAGCCGCTTATGCTCCCACTGAACTGGTATCGGCCCGTTCGATCAGGTATAACGGCCTCGAAAAGAGTATGCAGTACCTGAGGATAGACCCTGAAACCGAGGGGATCACGGCGATCCAGCTTTTCGGAGCCGAGCCGGATGATTTCACCGCAGCGATAGAAAAGATAATGGAAGATCCGGTCCTGTCGAAAGTGGACATCTTAGACATCAACATGGGCTGTCCCGTCCCGAAAGTGGTCAAGACAGGCGCTGGGTCGGCACTCATGAATTCCCCGGAGACGGCCGCCGCTATAGTCAGAACCTGCAAAAAGGCTCTTGAAGGGCTCCCAAGGCATATCCCGGTGACAGTAAAGACTAGGACAGGCTACGATTCAACCGACAGGGGGAAGCCTGATTTTGCGAAAGCCCTCGCGGATGCCGGCTGTGACATGCTCTGTGTCCACGGACGCACAAGAACGCAGATGTATACCGGTGAGTGCGACAGAAAAGCAATCGCCTTGATGCGGGAAGCCGTAAAAGGTTATGATATACCGTTCTTTGCGAACGGAGATGTGACGGACGGCCCTTCGGCTGCCTCCCTTATGGAGGAGACAGGCGCGGACGGCGTCATGATAGGAAGGGCTGCGCGCGGAAATCCCTGGATATTCTCCGAAGTTGCCGCATATTTGGCCGGCAGTGGTGATATCATCACACCGGACGAACAGGAACGGAAACAGACTCTGCTCCGCGAACTCGAAGGAAGATGCCGCTGGTGTGATGAAGAGATCGCAGTTAGGGAATTCAGGAGCGTGATGCCCTTTTACGTAAAGGGTCTGCGCGGAGCAGCCAAGCTTAAGGTCAGGCTTTGTTCGGCTCTGACCGTGGATGAAGTAAAGGAGATATTGGAACTTTGACAGAACTGATCCTGATAGGCGCAGGATGCCTTGTAGGAAACGTGATATGCTTCAACGGATACAAGATATTCCGTTTTTGCCTTGCGGTGCTCGGAGGCATGCTCGGTTATGCTCTGGGCGATTTTTTATGCAATATCTTACAGGGACAGAGCCAGCAGCTCTCATTGCTTGCAAAGCTTCTGATCCTTGGAATTCCTACCGTTGCCCTCGCCATAGCGTCTTTTGCACTCTACATGAAGGCTTTGATCGGCCTGACAGCCCTTTTCTGCGCTTATTTTGTTTATAAAGATTACGGGAGCCTGTTCCCCGGAAGCGGCCCGGCCAAAGTCCTGACGCCTCTTATTACAGGCTTTATTGCAGGACTTATCCTCGGTGTCGTGGTCTATTTTGCCCAGAAATGGACGATTTGTTTCTTTACGGCTTTCCTCGGGGCTAAGATAATCGCTTCCGCAACGGCTCCGTTCCTGTGGGGACTGTTAAAGGACAACCAGTATGCGCTTTATTTTCAGGACACTCTTTTGGGGACGAGAATTACCGAGACACCGGCCCTTACGGCATGTTTTATAATCGTTGCATTTACGGCCGCCGGACTGGTCGTTCAGCTCAAAACCTCAAAAAAGCATAAATAACGCAATAAAAAAATCAATTGACCGAAAGCTCATATCTTGTTATTATTTGGCTAGTAATGAGGCGATTGAATAGGGGACCTCAGTTACTGAGGTCAATTTTTTTAATTTCTTTACGACAGTTTTCTTAATCTATCCCTTATTCCATGTCGATGGCATCTTGTTTCGTAACAAGATGCCATCGGTATATTTGGGGATATTTTTCAGTTTACGACGTTTACGGGACTGCCTTTAAGGAAGGCTGCGAGATTGTCGGCCGCCATATCGATAAGGCGGATCCTGGTCTCTTTGGGAGCCCAGGCGATGTGGGGCGTGATGACGCAGTTCGGTGCGCCGAGAAGCGGATTGTCCGGCAGCATGGGCTCGATTGAGACGACGTCAGCTCCGTATCCGCCGAGCTTTCCTGAATCAAGAGCTTCCCTGACTGCCTTTTCGTCGATGACCGGGCCTCTGGCACAGTTTATGAGGAAGGCGCCATTTTTCATGGATGACAGGCGTTCTTTGTTGATCAGATCCTTCGTTTCGGGCGTAAGAGGGCAGTGGACAGATATTACATCGGCAGTCTTAATGCCTTCGTCGAGAGTAGTGTAGGGAATCCTGTAACCGTCAACGGTGCCTTCCGTTCCGTCAGGATGGTGGGGGACTGCCGAAACATTCATTCCCAGAGCGGACGCTATGGCAGCCACGCGCCTGCCGATCTTTCCGAAACCGAATACCAGCATGTTCTTGCCCATAAGTTCTGTGAGCGGAGCAAGGAAATAGCTGAATTGCGGGCTCCGGCACCATCCGCCGTCCATGACGTCGCTGCTGTGCCTTCCGGGGAGACATGCGAGCTCTAAAAGGAGCGCAATGGTCATCTGGGCGGTGGCACAGGTTGCGTATTCGGGGACATTGGTTACCGTGATGCCGAGTTTTCTGCAGCATTCAAGGTCAACGACGTTAAATCCTGTTGCAAGAACGCCGATATATTTAAGCTTTGGAAGCTTTTCGAGAGTGACGCGGTCAAAGACCGTTTTGTTCGTTATGCAGATCTCGGCGTCTGAAGCCCTTTCGATAACCTGTTCTTTTGAGGTGTAATCGTAAGCTGTGACTTCGCCGAGCTTTTCAAAAGGCGCCCAGGAGATGTCTCCGGGATTAGCGCCTGCGCCGTCAAGGATCACTATTTTCATGATTGTTACCTGCCTTTTCGCTGGAATCCTCAAATAATGTATCATTCGCGGACTAATATGGTAAAGTCAGAGTGATATCGTTTTGTTCGCTTAGTCCTCGACGCTCTGCGTCTGCGGAAGACGCTCACAAAGCGACATCACTCTTGTGGCGGAAATCGCTCGCAATGCATATACCACTCTTGGAGTTTGGTTAATTAATTATATGGAGGACGCGGTATGTATCTTCTTTGTTACGGCAGATCAGGAAATGCCAGAAAAACAGGCCAGAAGCTGATAGACGCCATCGGAGGGCGGTGGATCGACGGTGATGATTTCCTTAGCGGTGCCAGCGTCGTCCCTGAAATGACTGGCGATTCGGCGGTCATTATGCTGATCCCGCTTGAGGCGGCCGTAAGGATAACCCAGGAGATGATCCCGGAATCGATGAAAAGGCTTCCCGTAATCTGCGTTTCGGCAGAAGGACTTTATGCTGCAGTGATCAGAAGGGGAGGAGCTTCGGAAACCTCCTACTGCATAGAGATCTACGAAGAGATCACGAAGATCCTGGGGAGCAAGTGCTTCACCGGATTCGGCGGAAGTGAGGACGTTGGCGGAAATCTGGCTGAGGTTGCGGCAAGATGCGGAATGGCCGTAAGCGACAAGCACCTCCTTTCGGTAGTTGATGAAAGACTCAAAAAAGGCCTTCCTGTTAAGGTGTTCACCGATCTGAAGGTCTCATACGGGGATCCCGTCCTCGATCCCATGATCTATGACTTGAGAAAATATCCTTCCGACATGAAGGATGAATTCATAAAACAGTACTATCAGTCGCGCCTTGACGCCCAGAAGGACGATTATTCACCGGAGGTCTTCATCAGCTGCTCCAAGCTCGACGGGATAACCGATTCGGGGGTGCTGGGACTTGCTCCGAAGATACTCAGCATCGGTATCGAACAGAGGACCAGGACCGATCCGGAGTACGCGGCAAAGGGGATCAGGGAGTCCCTTGAAAAGCACATGTTAGAGCCTGTTTCGGTTGGAACGGTGGCAGTTCCTTATACGACCAGGGAAAATGACATGGTCAAGAAGGTCGCAGAAGAACTAGGCGCCAAGATCGTTTCCTACGACAGTAACGAGCTGGCAGCCGCAAGACCGCCGCTCACTATGACTTTTGCCCCCGAAAAGATAAACGACAAAGCCACGGCAGCCTGCTATCTCGCAAGCGGCGGCGGAGACATAATCGTCAGAAGGAGTACCGCGGTATCGGGTATCGTTTTCTCCGTGGCGGTGAAAAAGGGAGCAATTTTACTTTCTTAAATTTGTGCGTATTTAAGGGTCTGAAAACCTTTAAAATGTTATAATTAATTGGTTAAGCTCTTTATAAATGCTCAATTTGGGATAACGGAGGATTAATAAATGCAGTTCAGTTCAGAAAGAAAAAGGAGAATACTGGCTGTCGGTATCTCTGCTTCCATGCTGCTCGGTATCGTAACGGCATGCAGCATTGATTACGCAGGACTCAGTGAAGGTCTGAACGATCTCGGAAATGCCATGGATTTCGGCTATGGCAACACGCCCGCGACACCTGAACAGACAACGTCTGAAACAGCGGCCCCTTCCGCTGCGGAGACTTCGGCAACTTCATCCTCGGAAACAACTGCATCCGAGACCACAGCCGGCACTGAGGAAACGACTTCTTCTGAGAGTTCGTCAGAAACTTCCGAAACGTCCTCTTCCGGGACAAGTGCAGAAGAAACAACGGTTTCCGGCACTACGGCTTCCGAGACGACAACTTCAGAAACAACAACTTCAGAGACGACTACAGAAGAGACAACGGCGACTCCGACACCAACACCTCATCCTGCAAATGAGAGAGTTGATTTTTCAAATCTGACCAACACAAAGGTCTCTGACACTTTCGCCGTTGATACGGAAGAGTTCTCCGAGAGCGTTGATGCTGACGGCAAGGCTATGGCGGTCTTTTCAGGCAAGAGGATCGTTGTCAGCAAGGCCGAAAAAGACAATGTAACCGAAGCTGTAAACCTTATACTCGACAGTTTCTACCAGGAAGCCGCAGGCGTCTACAACAGGTATTCCGGTGAGGCAAAGGCCGCTTACAGCATTTCCGGTGCGATCGATTCCGTTTACAGCACTGAGGTCAATTTCGATTATTCATTCAACAGGCGCATACTTTCCGTGATAATGAGCTACAAGGCAACGAACGGAAAGACGGTGCTCGCGGAAAAAGAGGAATTTGTAAGTTTTGACATGCTCACGGGCCAGTACATTACGCTCGCTTCTGTCGCCAACGACTGGACAGGACTTCAGGATGCCCTCAAGGTCAAACTTGCGAAGAATGTTTCGGTACCCAAGGCTTCAGCCATTACCGACCTGTTCGTGATCGCCCAGCAGCCCGGTGCACAGACCGCTACGATCGAGATCTACGGCACGTACAACGGACAGAGGATCCATACGACCGGAGACATGAACGAGTATGCTCAGTTCCTGAACCGTTACGGGAAGATGGTCTATGGTGTCAGCGAAGCTCCCGCAAACGGCAGTGAGAGCGGAACCGCCCAATAAACAGTCCGTACTTGTAAAAAACGCAAAATAACGCCCTGCAAAGCCTCTGGCCCGGCAGGGCGTTTATTTTTGTCTGATATCTGAAATAGTTAATCGATTCTTTATACCTTTTTATCTTGTAATGGTATAGAATTAATTTACTTTTCGACAAATAAACCATAAACACGGAGGCAGCCAAAATGAAATTTGGACACTTTGATGATGCGGCACGCGAATACGTGATCGAAACACCGAAAACACCTTATCCCTGGATAAATTACCTGGGAAATCAGGGCTTTTTCTCCCTGATATCCAACACGGCCGGCGGTTACAGTTTTTACATGGACGCAAGGCTCAGAAGAATTACACGTTACCGTTACAACAACGTACCTTTGGATATGGGCGGCCGCTATTTCTACATAAATGACAACGGCACTGTCTGGAATCCCGGCTGGTCTCCGGTAAAGACAGAACTCGATGAGTATGAGTGCCGTCACGGTATGGGATACACCATCATCAAGGGTAAGAAGAACGGCCTCAAGGCTGAAGTCACATTCTTCGTTCCCCAGAACTATGACGGTGAGGTCCAGCAGGTTGTTCTCACAAATGAGAGCAGCGAGGCAAAGGATTTCTCCATCTTCTCAATGGCTGAATGGTGCCTCTGGGATGCTCAGGATGACTGCACGAACTTTCAGAGAAACTTCTCAACGGGCCGTGTTGAGATCGAAGGCTCAACCATCTACCACGTAACAGAATACAGAGACAGACGTAATCACTACGCTTTCTATACGGTAAATGACCAGATCGACGGTTACGACACAGACCGTGACGCTTTCCTCGGAAGCATCTACAACGGCTGGGACAACCCTGAGACAGTCAAGGCAGGCAAGGCTTCCAATTCCTTCGCAGACGGCTGGTCACCCATCGCTTCACACTACAAGAAGGTCACTCTTGCTCCGGGCGAGTCAAAGACACTGATCTACATCCTCGGTTATGCCGAGAACCCTCAGGATAAGAAGTTTGCTTCCGAGAAGCCTGAAGGACTCCTTACAAGAGAGAAGTGGGTGCTCAACAAAGAGAAGGCTTATGCCATGATCGAAAAGTACAACACCCCCGAAAAGGTTGCTGCAGGACTTGAGGAGCTCCGCTCAACATGGGAGAGCCTCCTTTCCATCTACAGAGTCGATACACCTGACGACAAGGTCAACCGCATGGTCAACATCTGGAACCAGTATCAGTGCATGGTTACATTCAATCTTTCACGTTCTGCTTCCTACTTCGAGTCCGGAATCGGCCGCGGAATGGGCTTCAGAGATTCCAACCAGGATATACTCGGATTTGTTCACCAGATCCCTGAGCGTGCAAGAGAAAGACTCATCGACATCGCTTCCACTCAGCTTTCTGACGGCGGATGCTATCACCAGTACCAGCCTCTCACAAAGAAGGGCAATGCCGATATCGGCGGCGACTTCTCAGATGACCCGCTCTGGATGATCATGTCCGTTGCAGCTTACATCAAGGAGACAGGCGACTGGGGAATCCTCGATGCAAACGTTCCTTTCGATGACGATCCGGAAGGCAAGCACACAATGCTCGAGCACCTCGACGTTTCCTTCTACCACATCGTTAATAATCTCGGACCTCACGGTCTGCCTCTGGCAATGCGTGCCGACTGGAACGACTGCATCAACCTCTCATGCTTCTCCGATACTCCGGGTGAGTCTTTCCAGACATACACAAACCCGAAGTTCAAGGCAGAGGGCGGCTATTCCAAGATCGCTGAGTCCGTTTTCGTTGCAGCACTCTTCACATACACAGGTCCCGCTTATGTCGGAATCCTCGAGCACATCGGAAAGAAGAATGAGGCTGCAAAGGCTCAGGCTGAGATCGACAAGATGAAGAAGAATACAATGGAATCCGCATTCGACGGTGAGTGGTTCCTCAGAGCTTACGACGCAAACGGCGAGAAGATGGGTTCACACGAGTGCGAAGAAGGTAAGATCTTCATCGAACCCCAGGGCTTCGCAGTCATGTCCGAGATCGGCAAGGAAGAGGGCGCTGACATCAAGACTCTCAACTCCATCGACAAGTATCTCAACTGCGAGTTCGGTCTCGTTCTCAACAACCCCGCATTCACCAAGTACTACATCCAGTACGGTGAGATCTCAACATATCCGGGCGGATACAAGGAGAACGCAGGAATCTTCACACATAACAACGCATGGATCATCTGTGCTGAGGCTTATGCGGGAAGAGGAGACAAGGCTTTCGAGTATTACTCAAAGATCGCTCCCGCTTTCACTGAAGAGACATCCGACATCCATAAGACAGAACCTTACGTTTACGGTCAGATGATCGGCGGTAAGGATGCGAAGAACTTCGGTCAGGGCAAGAACTCCTGGCTCACCGGTACGGCTGCATGGAACATGGTTGCCATCTCCCAGTACATCCTCGGTGTT
>JAIKZM010000202.1 GCA_024682215.1 Saccharofermentans sp.
TTTTCGAATCGTGATTTGCTATACTTCGTTGGTCGTTAATCGACACAGCCGAATTGTGTAACGGTAGCACACCGGTCTCTGACACCGTTTGTCTAGGTTCGAATCCTAGTTCGGCTGCCAAAACGATATAACCCTCCGGTAATGCCGTGAGGGTTTTATTTTTCTTTGAATTATCTTTATGCGTAAACGTTTGCCTTACCTGATCGCGACATTGGTGATCCTTATAGTGGAGATCTTTATCGGACTTTTCGTCCATGACGGATTCGTGAGGCCGTTTATCGGTGACGTACTTGTGGTCGTCCTGATATACATGTTTATCAGGATATTCATTCCGGAAAAGATCAGGCTGCTTCCGCTTTTTGTTTTCCTGTTTGCCGTCGTGGTGGAACTGCTGCAGTTCATCAGGATCGTGGAGATACTTGGGCTTCAGGATAACAGGCTGATGAGCACCATAATCGGCACGTCATTTGATATAAGGGATATATTATGTTACTTTGTCGGGTGTGCATTCTGCGGTATCTGGGAATATGTAAGATACAGAAAGACGAAGGCTGATCCTAAATGAACTATAGAAAAATAGATAAAGAAACTTATTACCGTAAAGGCGTATTCCGTCATTTCTCGGAGGACTGCAAGTGCTCTGTTTCAATGACGTCGAGGGTTGATGTTACGAGGCTTGTTGATGTTTCCAAAAAGACCGGAACGAAATTTTACATCAACTTCCTTTACCTCTTAACGAAGGTCCTGAATTCAAGGGACGACTATAAGATGGGCTATCTCTGGCAGACAGACGAGCTTATCTGTTATGACGTGATCAACCCCACACAGTATGTCTTCCATGATGATACCGAGACCTGTACGCCTGTATATACGACATATTATGAAGACTACAGGACTTTCTATGACAATGCTCTGGAAGATGTTGAGAAAGCCAAGCTTACGAGAGAATACGGGCTGGATTCGGCAAATCACCCGAACTGGTTCGATGCTTCATTTGTTTCGTGGCTTTCATACGATTCGCTCAATGTCGAGCTGCCTGACGGATATCTTTATTTTCTGCCCATAATCAACTGGGGCAAGTACAGGGAAGAGAACGAGCGGCTCATGATGCCGCTCACAGTCAGGCTGAATCATGCGGTAGCTGACGGATATCTTGTAGCTAAGGTATATAAGCTTTTGGAAGAAGAGATGGAGAAGTTCACCGGGGAGGAAAGATAAATTGCGCAGTTTCAAAGTAACAGCGGCACAGGACGGCAAGCATGTTGTAAAAGCTTCCTCGGAGGCTTTTCCCGGGCTTAAGCAGGCAGATCTGTTCCATGCGCTGAAGCGCAAGGACATAAAGATCGACGGCAAGCGGACAGCTCAGGATGTTGCGGTTAAGGAAGGACAGACCGTTGAGGTCTGGCTTCCTGACGAGTTTTTCGAGGGAAGTGCCAAAAAGGCCGAACCCGAAAACGTTAAGGAACCGTTCAAGATCGTTGCCGAGACAAACGGCCTCATTATCGTAAACAAATCCCAGGGGATTGCCGTTCATTCCGGCAAGAGCACCGGTGAAGACACCTTGATCGACCTTATCAGGAGCAAAACAAGATTCAAGGAAGCAGAACTCTGCCACCGCATCGACATGAACACCGGCGGTCTTGTTATGGTCGCAAAGGACAAGAAAGCTCTGGCTGACGCGGTCAAGCTCTTTAAGGACGGGCTTGTCACCAAGCGCTACAGGGCGCTTGTGCTCGGGACTCCCAATGTCGGAGAGGGCACTGTCTGCGATGACGGCACACTCATGTATGAGGTTACCGGGTTCCTTGAAAAGACCAAAGACGGCAAAGTCTATGTCCACGATACGAAGCAGCCGAGGGACCTTGCGATCGCGACGAGATACAGGGTGCTTGAGACTTACAGGGCGGCAGGGCCTGACGGCGTTGATGTTTCGGACATCGAGTGCGAACTCGTTACCGGAAGAACGCATCAGATCAGGGCTCAGTTTGCGCATCTCGGATATCCGATCGTAGGTGACGGCAATTACGGAAGGGCGAAGCAGAACTCGTTCTTTACCTCTGTTGACGGAGGCAAGGTTAAGTACCAGCAGCTCTTCGCGTGCAGGATCACTCTGGGAAAGATACCGAGGGACAACATTCACTTTGATGTATCCGGAAAATCATTTAGAATAGAGCCTGACTACGGCGTAATGCTCAAGAGAGGCAAGAAGAGATAATGGCAGATACAAGACCCATCGGGGTTTTTGATTCAGGTATTGGCGGACTTACGGTCCTGCGCGAGATATGGAATGTGCTCCCGGGTGAGAGCACGATCTATTTCGGCGACAACGCCAGGGCGCCTTACGGCAACAAGTCGAGGAGCACTGTTATCCGTTATTCGCTTCAGAATATGAAGTTCCTTGAGTCTAAAGATGTAAAGATGATAGTAATCGCGTGTAATACCGCGAGCGCGTACGCGTACGATACATTAAAGGACAGATCGGGTGTTCCGGTCGTTGAAGTCGTCACACCGGGTGCAGAGGCTACCGTAAGGGCAACCAGGAACGGTAAGATCGGCATAATCGGCACAAAGGCAACGATCTCCACCGGAGTTTACAAGCAGGCCGTTGAAAGCTGTGCGTTAAAGCACGGCATCAAAAACATCGAGATATACCAGAAGACATGCCCGCTGTTCGTTCCTCTCGCGGAAGAAGGCTGGTGGGACAACGATATCGCAAGGCTTACCGCCAAAGAATATCTGACTCCTTTAAAGGAAGCGGGGATCGATACGCTTGTAATGGCGTGCACCCACTATCCGCTGCTTGCCAAAGTTATAGGCGAGACTATGGGTGAGGGTATCACTCTCGTTAACACCGGAGAAGCCGCTGCGGCTGTCGTCAGAGACACGCTCAGCAGGGACGGCAGGACTTCCGGTGAAGTAGGAGCGCCAAAAAGAGAATTCTATACGAGTGACGAGCCGAAGATGTTCGAAAATGTTGCTATGCCGTTCCTCGGTGAAGGACTGCCTTCGGGCACCGGTCATTTTTCGACCGACAGATATGATGTGGAGATCTGATAATGGAAAAGAGTGTACTGCAGATAAAGACGGGAATGTACGGTGAGCCTTTCATTGCTGAAGGATCTTTTTCGGAGGAAAAGGGCATCCGTAAATACAAATGGTCGGAGCTCCACGAGAACGAGAGGGTTGCTTCGGATTTTGAACTTATCTGTGATGCTGCGGGAAAACAGGTAACCGTCATAAGGGGCGGAGACGTTTCCTCGAAAATGGTCTTTGAGCCCGGAGCGCGCACAAAAGGTTCGCTCAACACCATGTTCGGTGTTATTGAAGTGGTTATTGAAACTGATTATATAAATTTTCCGTCAGCCCTTAACGAGACGTTGGAATTCAGTTATACTATGGACCCTGACGAAGGTGAGTCTGTAAAAAATATTTTTTCGATAAAAAGGCTCTTGCAAAAGTCGGAAGGATAATGTATTATTTTCAAGCATTGTTTGAGAAAGGAATTGGAGGTGAAGATAAATGGCACATCCCAAGCGTAAATGGTCGAAGGCAAGAACAGCCCGCCACAGAAGCTTGTTCAAGCTTAACATGCCGGGTTTCGT